>CAZPIZ010000253.1:0-3234 GCA_964586615.1 uncultured Acidimicrobiaceae bacterium
GTGTCTCCCCCCTGATGGAAGAAGACGATCGCACCCATCTGTTCCGCCGCCTGGAAGAAGGGAAGAAACTCGGGCTCGTCGTAGGTGCGACCGGCCACGTGGTCGCTGATCATGACCCCGCGCAGCTTGAGGTCCTGCACGGCCCGCTCGAGCTCGGCGATGGCAGAGGGTGGATCCTGCATGGGCACGGTGGCGAGCCCGGCGAACCGGGTCGGGTGCTCTTCCACGATCTCGGCGATCTCATTGTTGCACTCACGGGCGATGGCTTTGGTCGTCTCCAGTTCGTTGCTGTACTGGTAGAACCCGGCCGTCGGGGTGATGAGTTGCATGTCGACCCCGGTGGAATCCATCTCGATCAGGCGATCCGAGATCGGTTTAGCGAAAGATCCCCGGTCGAGTTCACCGGGGACCCCGTCCAATCCGTACCAGGTGCCCTCGGTGGCTATCGCATTCTTGTACCGCTCGGGGGTCACATGGGCATGGGTGTCGATAACCGGCATCTGCTCTCCTACCTCTTCCTCTCGATAACGTTTCAACTCGATAACGTTTCAATGGGCGGGGGGCCCGATGCCCTTCCACCTGCACTCTATATTCTGCCGACCCAATCGGTAATTGCGCTGGTCTCTCATATATAGGAGACGTCAGATAGGAGGAGCCACTCGATAATGCCGCAACATCTGGTCGTTGCTCCATGGTGGGGAGGCGCCGTTGGTTGGTCCGGGAGGCCTGGGCAGCCCGACCGAGTGCTGTCAGTCCGTGCCGACCGCCTGATGAGGTGGCGGCTCGTCTGTCGCCCTCTGATCCCACAGGGCACGACCGCGCCATGCGATCAGGATCGTCCCGATGATGCTGGCAATCCCTCCCGATACGATCGTGAAGGGCGGATTGGTGATGGTGGCTATCGCACCTGCCTGGGCATCTCCCAGGCGAGGGCCAGCCCCGGAGATGACCACCTTGAAGGCCGTGACCCGCCCCCGCATCTCGTTGGGGAGCGCAAGTTGCAGGATCGTGGCCCGAAACACATTCGAGACGACATCGCCGGCGCCGGCGACGGCCAGCAAGACCAATGCCAGGGTGAGGTTGTGGGTCAGGCCAAAGGCGATGATCGCCAGACCCCAGATTGCTACCGCCAGAACCACCACCCGACCCTGTCTCCTTATCTTGGTCACCCATCCGGTGGTGAGAGCAGCCAGGAAGGCACCTGCTCCGGGGGCAGCATTGAGAAGGCCCACCGTGGCTGCGTTGCCTCCCAGGATCACCGTGCCGATGGCCGGGAAGAGGGCCCGGGGCATCCCGAAGATCATGGCGTTGAGGTCGATCAACATCGTTTGTTGCAACAGCGGCCGCTTGCGTAGATAACGCCAGGACTCGCCGATGGCCGCCAGGTTGACCCGACCGCCGGTGATGACGGGAGGCATAGGTCCGAACGGGATCATGGTCATCGATGCGGCCAGGCTGGCTCCCGCCGCAATCCAGTAGGCCGGGGCTAGCCCGAATTGGGCGATGAGAAGCCCGCCCAGGGCCGGTCCTACGACCGAGGCGGTTTGGTTAAGGGTCTGGTTGAGCGCAAAGGCCGACGCCACCTGGTCCCTGGCGACGAGGGCCGGGATCATGGCGGTCCTGGTGGGAGCCTCCATGCCAGTGATGCCGGCGTTCACTGCCATCAGCGCGAAGATAGGCCATAGGGCACCGCCGGAGCTGGCGTTCAGAGCGAGGGCTCCGCAAGTGCCGAACATGACAAGCTGCATGGTCCTCAGCACGTTTCGCCGGTCGAAGGTGTCGGCAGCAGCACCACCGATCAGCGAGAAGACGATCAACGGCAACGTCTGGATGAGCCCGACCAAACCCACCTGAAGCGAGGAGCCGGTGAGCTGGAAGATTTGAACCGGGACCGCCACCACCAGCACCTGGCGTGCGAACTGGTATCCCGCCTGACCGGTAAAGAGCCATCGATACTGCCGACTGACACGCAACGGAGTTGTGTCGACAATTGCGGTGCGCAAGGCGTTGAAGCGCCTTCGAGGTGGTGGTTGGTGGGTCATGTAGAGGCTCTTGGTGGGGAGCCGTTCCTGGTCTCGACCTCACGACCTCGCCATCGATATTGTGCATTCTATTGGTCAACTACGATCGCTTCGACTCAAGGAGCTGTCGTGCCAAGGAGCTGTTGTGATTGCACCAAACGTCGAGCTGGCTGACCTGAACACGATTTCGCAGATCATCGCCCGGGCAGAAACCGCGATGGACCCCGCCATATATGCCTGGACGTTTTCGGGAGCGGGGGAAGGCGCCACCGCTCTCCGCAACAACGCCGCCCTCGACCGCCTGGCCCTGGTCCCCTCGATCATGAATGATGTCTCCAGCATCGACACCCGGACCTCGTTTCTGGGCGTGCCCCTGTCGCTGCCGGTGATGGTGGCGCCGGTGGGGACCACCGCCATGTATCACCCCGACAGCGCGGTCGAGGTGGCCAGGGGCGCCACCGCCGCCGGTACTGCCAGCTTCTGTGGCAACCAGACCACCTCATTGTGGAGCGACGTCGCCGCGGTGTCGCCGGGCCACCACTTCTATCAGCTTTACGTCTTCGGCGATCGCGCTTGGCTTGCCCGGGTAGTTGAGCTTGTCGAAGCTGCCAACTTTGCGGGTATCTGTGTCACCGTCGACGCTCCCGCTGCGGCTCGCCGGGACTTCTTGATCGAGTCGGGCCGGGACTGGCTGGCGGACCGGCAGACACCCATCAACTATCAGGACCTGAGCCGAGACGATGACTTCAAGAAGCAGTTCACCTGGCCCGACCTCGAGTGGCTATGTGAACAGACCGAGCTGCCGGTGATCCTGAAGGGAGTAATGCGCCCTTCGGAGGCCACCCGTGCTCTTGAAGCCGGGGTATCGGCGATCTACGTGTCCAACCATGGCGGTCGTTCGATGGATCACGGGTTGAGCACGATCGAGGTGCTGGAAGAGATCGTCACTGCAGTGGGGCCGGAGATCGAGGTAGTCGTCGACAGCGGCTTTACCCGCGGGGCCGAGGTGTGCAAAGCGCTCGCCCTGGGAGCAAGAGCCGTAGCCATCGGCAAGCTTCAATGTTGGGCCCTGGCTGTGGGCGGTGCTGCCGGCTTGACCCATGTCCTTGAGATCCTTCAAAAGGAGATCGAGCTGACGATGACGATGCTGGGTTGTCGCAACGTCGGTGAGATCGGAAAGGACCACGTCCGCTGGTCGTTCCCGCTGCCCCCG
>CAZPIZ010000254.1:0-3216 GCA_964586615.1 uncultured Acidimicrobiaceae bacterium
GGATGAAAAACCACTGTCGTCCTCCGTTAATTTGTTATTGAACAGCCGTTCAGTAAACCTTAACGGCCGCGTTTCGGTGAGGTCGCCCCGACCAGGGATTTCATCTTGGTCCCAAGTTGGGAAGCGGCGGTGTCGAGACAAAGGTCTCTCATGATCGACGCCGAGACCGACGGATCCTGGAGAAGCACCTGGATGGCAAGACCGTCGATCAGAGCCGAGAGCATCACGGCGAATCGTTCGGGGTCGACCTTTTGGAACTCACCAGCCTTGATTCCGTCTCGCACGATGCCGGCGATGGTCGATCTCATCAGACCATCCAGGCGTGCTCGCTGGGCCGAGAGATCGGCATCGTGGCGTGAACGGGTCCAGACATCGAGCCACAGCAGCCATTCGTTGTCCGGGCGGTCCAAGGGCTCGGAGGGGGGACAGCTGGCCTCGATCAGTTGGCCAAGTCGAGCGGCGGCACTGGCGCCCTCTTCCACCCACTGCTCAACGCCGTCAAAAAACTGCTGATCGCGAAAGGCCAGCGCGTCGGCCAGCAAGACGTCCTTGGAGGGGAAGTAGTAGAGGATGAGGGCAGGGCTGGTGCCGATTCGGGCCGCCACGTCGGAAATCCGCGCTTCACAGAATCCGCGCTCGGCGATGACCCCGGCGGCCGCCTCGAGAATCTGGCGGCGGCGTTCTTCGGTGATGCTGGGACGGGGCACAAACCCGAAGAGTAACGAGTGGCGGGTGGTGAGTGGTGAGTCCGGGCAACCGGACCTTGGCGGCGGCCGGATACCCTGCGGCGGTGCCCAAACCGACCACGGATCTGTCGCCCATGCTCGAGGCGGAATCGGTCGCCATCGTCGGTGCGAGCCAGCGACGGACGTCGGTCGGCAACCAGTCGATTCGCCAACTGACCGGAGGTGGATTTGGGGGCCGGATACTTCCGATCAATCCCCGCTACGACCAGGTCGAGGGGATCAAGTGCCTCGACTCGCTCGCCTCGGCCGGTCCGGTCGATCTGGCAGTGCTTGCCCTTTCTAACGACCAGCTCGAGAAGTCGATGCAAGAAGCCATCACCAACGGAGCCCGATCCGTAGCGATATTTGCGTCCTGTTTCGGCGAGGCCAGCGATGGACAGCCACTGGCGGCCAGGCTCTCGGCCCTAGCCCGCGAGGCCGGCGTCCCGGTCTGTGGTGCCAACGGGATGGGCTTCGTCAACCTCGATCGGCGGCTCCGGGTCACCGGATTTCATCAACCGTTCAACCTGGTCGCGGGTGGGGTGACTTTTCTGACCCACTCCGGTTCACTCTTCTCGGCCATGCTCCACAACCACCGTGGCATTCGTTTCAACCTGGTGGTGTCAACGGGCAGTGAGCTGGTTACCCGCATGGATGACTACCTCGCATATTCCCTATCCACCGGCACGACCAGCGTCATCGGACTCTTCCTCGAGACGGTCCGCTATACCGCCGGACTGTCGGAGGCACTGTCGGCCGCTGCTACCCAAGACGTGCCGGTGGTGGCTTTGAAGGTGGGAAGGACCGTTCGATCACAGAAGGCCGTCGCCACCCACTCGGCGGCTCTGGCCGGTGAGTACGAGGCATTCGCAGCTTTTGCCGATGCCCACGGTGTGCACCTGGTCGAGACCATGGACGAGATGGCCGACACGCTGGAATTGTTTTCCCAATCGCGCCGAGCGGCACCCGGTGGCCTGGGAACCGTCCACGACTCGGGGGGCGAGCGATCGCTCTTGATCGACATCGCCGATCGGGCAGGGGTCCCGCTGGCGGCCATTTCCAGGGAGACCCGGGACCGCCTGAGCGAAATCCTCGACCCCGGGCTTGAGCCAGACAACCCGGTTGACGCCTGGGGAACGGGTCGGGGAGCAGCCGACGTGTTCAGCGAGTCGCTGAAGGCACTCGCCATGGATCCCGGCGTCGGAGTGGTGGCTTTCTGCGTCGACCTCACCACCGAGGAGTCACCCCAGGACGGTTACAGCCTCATTCCGATCGAAGTTGCCTCCTCCACCACCAAACCAGTGGTGGTTCTCGGCAACCTGTCCAGCGCCATCGATCCCGGCGAGGCGGGGGTCCTTCGCGAGGCCGGCGTGGCGGTCCTGGCCGGGACCGAGACCGGGGTACGCGCCATCGGCCACCTGCTTTCCCATCGAGACCAGTCCGGACGCAGCCGCGCCTCGACAGCTCCACCGCCCGACACCATCGATCTCTGGAAGGCACGCCTGGCCACCGGGGAGACGCTCGACGAGGCTGCCTCACTCGCCCTCCTTGCCGACTTCGGGATGCCGGTCGTGTCATCGACCAAAGTGAAGGTCCTTGGTGATGCCCTGAACGCCGCCAAAGCCTGCGGGTACCCGGTTGCGCTCAAGATCAGCGGCGTCGCCCATAAGAGTGATGCCGGCGGGGTGATCCTCGGGATCGACAAGCCGACCACCTTGATCAGGGCCTGGGAAAGCCTCTCCCCGTTGAGCGAGGAACTGGTCGTCCAACCCATGGCACCCAGAGGAGTCGAACTCGCTCTAGGGGTGGTCCGCGACGAACTCTTCGGGCCCATCGTCGTCGTGGCCGCGGGCGGGGTGATGATCGAGCTTCTGGCCGACCGGGTCACGGCGCTACCGCCGATCGACCTGGAAACGGCTCGGCGTCTCCTGGGTAAACTCAAGATCAGGCATTTGCTGGATGGGCACCGCGCCAACCCCCCAAAGGATGTCGATGCAGCCGCCCGGGCCATCGTCCAGATGGGCCACCTGGCCTCTCATCTCGGTCATCTGGTCGAATCGATAGACCTCAACCCGCTCATCGTCCTTGAGTCCGGGTGCGTGGCGGTCGACGCACTGGCGGTCGGCCGATCGACCCATCTCGGCCATTAAGGCACCAGTAGGCTAGAAAGACCCCATGTGCTTTGACACCGACTCCCATCCGCCGCTCGAGCCCGTCGAGGGAGCGGCCACCGATCACCATCGGACCACCCTGACCGCTTCCGACGGCAACGAGTTCGCCGTCTACGAAGCGTTCGCCGAAGGCGGCGGGACGACCGGCGTTGTGGTGCTGCCCGATGTTCGTGGCCTTTATCGCTTCTATGAAGAACTGGCGGTCAGGCTGGCCGAGGCCGGCCATGACACAATTGCGATCGACTACTTCGGTCGTACCGCCGGGGTCGGCGACCGTGGAGACGACTTTGGCTATCAGGAGCACGTCCCCCAGGTCACCC
>CAZPIZ010000255.1:0-1149 GCA_964586615.1 uncultured Acidimicrobiaceae bacterium
TATCCGTACGAGTGGAGCTTTTCGATGCTGAAGGCCGCCGCCAGGCTGCAACTGGATCTGCTGGCTGGGGCGCTTCATGAAGGCCTGACGATCAAGGACGCCACTCCCTACAACATTGCTTTCCGTGGCTCCTCACCGGTCTTCATCGACATCGGATCATTCCGTCGATACGAGGCGGGCGAGCCCTGGTTGGGATACGGCCAGTTCTGTCGCATGTTCCTCTACCCGCTGATGATGCGCGCTCACGCCGGCATCGCTTTCCAGCCGCTGCTCCGTGGATCGATTGACGGGATCTCTTCTGATCACATTCGGAGCGTCATGCGTGGGAGCAGGGTCTTCAGCCCGGGTGCGATGCTCGATGTCGTGATGCAAGCAAGGGCCGAGCGATCACTGGCGTCGAGCAAACGCGATCTTCGTCAGGAGGTGAGTTCAGCGGGCTTTTCGATCGAGATGATCAAGGCGAACGTGAAGAGATTGACCGGGGTAGTCGAGAAAACCGTCTGGCAACCGAACGCCTCTACATGGTCGGACTACAACGCCTGCACCCATGTGAGTACGCAGCGAGGACCGAAAGAGGATTTCGTCCGCAATGTTGTGAATGCCCAACGACGCCATCTGATCTGGGATCTGGGAGCTAACGATGGCCACTTCTCCAAACTGGCTTCAAGCAACGCCGATCTGGTGGTAGCGGCCGACGCCGATGAGCTGGTAATCGACCGCCTCTTTCAGGGCCTGGCAGAAAGTGGTCCGGGCAACGTGCTTCCGCTTGTGGTCGATCTGGCCGATCCCTCCCCCGGCCTCGGGTGGCGAGGAAAGGAGCGGCGGCGGCTAGAGGATCGGGGCCGGCCCGATCTCGTTCTGGTCCTGGCCTTGATCCATCATCTCGTGATTTCCGCCAACCTTCCGCTGGCCGAGGTGATCGACTGGCTGGCATCATTACAGACAGAGGTCGTGTTCGAGTGGGTTCCTCCGGACGACCCGATGGCTCGCCGGATTGCCCTGAACAAGCGCAAGCACGAGATCCACGCCGACTACACCGAGGAGTCTCTTCGCGCCCTTCTGCGCGATCGCTTCGAGATTCGAGCCGAGTCTCCTCTCGAGGGAAGGAAGCTCTTTCATCTGAGCCCGCTCAGATGAGCCGGTCCACCA
>CAZPIZ010000255.1:1249-3211 GCA_964586615.1 uncultured Acidimicrobiaceae bacterium
TGCCGCGCTTGCGGTGCTGGCCGTCCTTGGGATTTCGTGGCCGGTCGTAGAACTCGTCGGCAACAATGCGGAGTTCTTCCTCGCAAGGAATACGACCAAGTGGGAGGCCGTGCTGACCGCGCTGGTCATCGGGCTGGTTCTACCGGGCCTGATTGGTCTTCTGGGACTCCTGGGGGGAAAGGCAGGTCGCGCAATCAGCCTGGTCGTGATTGCGGTCTTGGCGACGGTGCTCGCCTTCCTCTTTCTTCGACGCCTGCCCCTCGTGCAGGGGGTCACCCAGGGCCTGGCGCTGGCGGTCGGCGCCGCCACTCCGTTTGCCTTTCAGCGATACGAGGGGGTGCGGATGCTGTTTCGCTACCTCTCACCGGCCCCCTTGCTGGTGCCTCTCCTTTTCACGTTCGCCACCCCTGCCGGCGGCACCATCATCGACAAGGAGTTCGCGGCGCTCCAGGCGAGCCCCACCAATCCCGTCAATGTCGTGATGGTGATTCTGGACGAGTTTCCGATTGTTTCACTGATCGACCCGGACGGGAACCTGCGGGCCGATCGATATCCCAACTTCGCCCGCCTGGCCGCCGACGGCACCTGGTTTCGGAACGCCGCGACGGTCGAGCAGCAAACCGAACATTCGGTGCCGGCCATGCTGACCGGCTCCGTCCCCGACCAGGATCTCGAGCCTTTCGCCGGTCAGTATCCCAACAACCTTTTCACCACCCTGGCCGGGAGCTATCAGATGGAGGTTGATGAGACCATCACCCGTCTCTGCCCGTTGACGGTGTGCGCGCAGGCTCCTTCAACGGAAACCGTCGCCGACCGATCTCGCTCGATGATCCGTGACCTCGGGGTCATTGCCGGCCATGTCCTGCTCCCGGAATGGGCCACCTCCAATCTGCCGCAGATCGATCGGACCTGGGGTGACTTTGGAGCCGCCAGCGCCGATTTCAGCGCCGCCGAGGCATTCCGCGAAGAAGCCGTGCACGATCCAAGGGCAAAGCTCGAGGACCTGGCGGACACGATCATTGCCGCCGGTTCGGACGGGCCTCCGACCCTCTATTTCGCTCACGCTCTGATCCCCCACTACCCGTGGCAATACCTGCCCGATGGACAAAGCTATCCCCTCAATCAGCAGCGCGTGCCAGGGACCGTCGGGCTTGGTTGGGGAGATGACGATTGGCTGATCTCACAGGGGCTGCAACGGCATCTACTTCAGGTCCAGTATGCCGACACGGCTATCGGCCACTTGATCGACGCCATGGAAGCAGCGGGCATCTACGACGACTCCATGCTGATAGTCCTGGGCGATCATGGGATCTCGTTCGAGGCCAATCTGGAGCATTGGCGACGCATCCTCCCCGAGACCGTGGGAGACATTGCCGCGATCCCATTGTTCGTCAAGGCTCCCGGTCAACCCGGCGGCACTATCGACGATCGACGCGCTCTGACCATCGACCTCCTCCCGACTATCGCCGCGGTGCTGGGGTTCGAGATTCCCTGGGAAGCGGAAGGAGTCTCGCTCTTCGGGCCTGATCCTCAACGGAGCGAGACGACCACCGTGGGGCCGTCCACCACTGCCACCTTTGGCGTCGATGGGAGTGAGAAGCTTGCCATGGCAGAGCGCAACGCCAGATGGTTTCCCACCTACGACCCCTGGGAATTGGTGCCCCCTGGGGCCCCCGATCTGAGAGGCGAGCAGATCGAGGACGTAGCTGAGGGAGAGACGTCGTTCACGATGAGGATCGACAAACCCAACTGGTACACCAACGTAGATATGGACGACGACGGGATCCCTCTCAGGATCACCGGATCGCTGAACACCGACGCTTCACAGATGTTGCTTGGGGTCGCCGTGAACGGAGTTATCGGAGCGATGACCCGCTCTTACGTGCTCGAAGACAGAACGCTCTTCCAGGCTCTGGTCGCTCCTGAGTACTTCCGCTCCGGCAACAACACGATCGAAATGGT
>CAZPIZ010000256.1:0-3203 GCA_964586615.1 uncultured Acidimicrobiaceae bacterium
GAACCGGCTCTGGTTGTCGTTGAACGAGAACAGGATCACAACCAGCACCGGCAAGAACAGATAGAACAGGCCGAAAGCCAGATAGGCGGGAAGGGCGATGCGCTTCAGTCGCTTCATCACGCCACCAGGTCCTCGGTGCCGACCGCCCGAACATAGAAAATGATCGCAAACACGATCACGACCATCAGCGTGATCGATATGGCGGCTGCGGCCGGATAGTCGATGCTTGAGAGGAACTTATTCTCGATGACATTGCCCATCATCGTCTGTTGAGGATTGCCGAGCAGCTGGACGTTGATGTAGTCACCGGCCGCCGGGATGGCGGTGAGCAACGTCCCCGAAATGACCCCCGGGAGCGAAAGCGGCCAGGTCACCTTCCAAAATGCGGTCGCGGGCTTCGAGTAGAGATCACCGGCGGCTTCGAGGAACGACTTGTCGATCTTCTCGAGTGCAACGTAGATCGGCAGGGTCATGAACGGGAGAAAGCTGTACACGAGACCGGCCAGCACCGCCCAACCGGTAGCCAGCAATCGCCCGTTGGTTGGCAGTAGGCCAACGGTCTTGAGGGCATCGACCACGACGCCCTGGTCGGCAAGGATGATCCGCCATGCCAAGGTGCGAAGCAGGAAGGGAATGAGGAACGGAACCAGAAGGAGAACCAGGAAAAGGTTCTTCAACCTTCCGGTCCGAAATGCAATTGCGTACGCAAGCGGGTAGGCGAGCAGGAGGGTGATCACCGTCGCCCCCACCGCGTATGTGATCGATCGCATGAGCTGGGGCCGATAGGTGGTGAAGACCTGGGTGAAGTTCTCCCACGCCCAGGTGAACTCGTAGCCGGTTTGAAGGTTCCCGGTCTGAAGAGCCATCCGCAGCAGGCCAAACAAGGGGACCAGGTAGAGCACGAACAGATACGCCAGCCCCGGCAACAACAAGAAATACGGGACCCGACGGCGCCGTTTGGACGCTACGTCGGCGGCCGGGTTAGCGGGCGGTGGAACCGAAGAGTCGATTGACAGAGGCGGCGCCGCTGCCGTCACGTCGTCACACCGAAGGTGTGATCGGGATCCCAGGCGGCGACCACTTCCTCACCAAGAGCGAACCGGCGGTCGTCCAGATTCTGGACGACGACGGCAAGCTCGCCAACCATCGGGGCGTCGACGAGATAGTGAGTGCTGACGCCGATAAAACTGGCGTCGGTGACCTTTGCAGGCAGCCGATTGACCGGGGCCGATTCGTCGCCGGGCGCATATAGCTTGACCTTCTCGGGCCGGACCCCGACCTGCACTGTGCCCCCCGAAGTCGGCAGGTTGGCGGGGTTGCCATGGATCACGATCCCTCCGGGGAGTGCAACCGCCCCTCTGGTCCCATCGACGGTGCCGCCCATCAGGTTGGAGGCGCCGAGAAAACCTGCCACGAAGGCCGTCCGTGGATCTTCATAGATCTCGACGGGTGCGCCCATCCGCTCGATCCGGCCCTTGTGCATCACGGCGATGGTGTCGGCCATGGTCATGGCCTCCTCCTGGTCGTGGGTCACGTGAATGAATGTGATCCCCACTTCCTGCTGGATCCGCTTCAACTCGATCTGCATCTCCTTGCGCAGTTTGAGATCGAGCGCCCCCAACGGCTCGTCGAGCAGGAGCACCCTGGGGTGGTTGACGAGGGCGCGGGCCACAGCCACCCGTTGCTGCTGACCCCCTGAGAGTTGGCGGGGCTTGCGATTCTCCCGACCGGTCAACTGGACGAGGTCGAGAACGTCGCCGACCCGGCGTTTCACCTCACTGTCCTCGATCCCCTGGCGGCGCAACCCGAAAGCGATGTTCTCGAAGATCGTCAGGTGAGGGAATAGCGCGTAGCTCTGGAACACGGTATTCACCCGCCGTTTGTACGGCTTGAGGCCCGTGACGTCTTCGCCGTGGAGTCGAATGGTTCCCGACGTAGGCTCCTCGAAACCGCCGATCATCCTCAGCGTCGTGGTCTTCCCACACCCACTGGGGCCAAGAAGTGCAAAGAAGTGACCGTTATCGACGGACAGACTGAGATCCTCGACCGCGCTGAAGTCGGCGAACGCCTTGGTCACATGCTCCAGCTCGACCGCCGAGACCTCTCCGCTCGCACCTTTGTTGTCCATCACACTCCGGTTGCTGCCGCTACGGCCTGGTTGACGATGGCTTCTTCCTCCTCGGTGAAAGCTCTGGTGATGTGAGCGTTGCTCATGGTGGCCTCGGTCGGAAAGATCAGCTCGGAGTCGGCCAGTTCGGGGGCGATCTCCATGACGGCGTCCTTGGCTCCCGTCACCGGCGATACGTACCAGACCGAGGCGGCCAGTTCGGCGGCGTTGACCGGGTCGTAGTAGTAGTTCATAAAGGCCTCGGCGTTGGCTTTGTTGGCCGCTCCCTTGGGAACCATCATGTTGTCGTTCCAGACCATGAATCCCTCTTGCGGAAAGCCGAACCGGAGGCTGGGTGTGCTCTCCTGGTTGGCGGCGATGTCCCCGGACCAGCCCATGGCGACCGCCAGGTCTCCTGATAGCAAGGCATCGAGGTAATCGTTGCCATAGACCTGGCGGACTTGACCAGAGTTGATCGCTTCGGCGATCTTGTCGCAAACCGCCACATAATCGTCGACGGTGGCGGTCTGTGGATCCTTGCCCTCCATCAACAAGAACAGAGGAACGGTGTCGTTGTAACCCTCGAGGAGGCCCACCTTTCCTGCAAATGCGGGGTCGAGGAGGTCCTGGAGTGATGTCAATTCTCTGCCGGTCTGGTCAAGGTCATAGGCGAGCCCGGTAAAGCCCGATTGCCAGGGAAGGGTGTAGTCCCGGTTCGTATCGAAGTCGGGGCTCTTTAGAGCCCCGGCCAGATTCGACATGTTGGGAATGTTGGCGTGGTCGAGGGTCTCGACGTAGCCGAGCCGAATCATCCGAGCCGCCATGTAGTCGGTGAGAACCACCAGGTCGATTCCCGTCGATTGACCAGCCGCCAGCTGGGGCTGATACTTGCCGAACCAGTCCTCGTTGGAGTTGACGCCCTCGTTGTAGGTCACATCGATACCGGACTCCGATTCAAAGCGGGTCAACGTCGGGGAGTTCCCCGAGTCGTCGACATCGATGTACTCGATCCAGTTGTCGACGTAGAGGCTGCTGCCATCTCCGGTTGCGCCGGTGTCGCCGCCCCCGCAGGCCGCCAGCAAGGCAGGGCCGCCAA
>CAZPIZ010000257.1:0-3185 GCA_964586615.1 uncultured Acidimicrobiaceae bacterium
CCCCCGCACCGGACCAGGGCTATCACACCGGCCCCATCCGCAACGAACCCGCCGAGCGGGCCGCCAAGCTTGACCGGCGCATAGCCGAAGCGTGGAGGAACCATCCCCACCGCTTCCTGGTCGAAGCCGAAACAGACTTCACGGCCAAGGCCGGGCGGGCCCTCGAGCTGATCAGATACGCGCCTGTTGCCCCAGTCACATCGGCTCCTAAAAAGGCTGGAGGAAGCGCAGAGGGGTCTTTGTACCCTATCCCACCCCACCCTGGGTGGGGTACATTGGCGGCATGAGTCCAGCCCTACCCAGCCCAGCCCCAACCAGCCCAGCGCTGCGAGACCCGATCTGCGGGATGGAGGTCGGACAGTCCGGTCTGCGTCTGGATGGTCACGACGACGTGGCGTTCTGTTCGCCGGCTTGCCGGGAGACGTTTTCACGTCGAACCTCACCTCAGGAAAGTCCAACGGCCGGTGCAGGGGAGGGAGACACCGACGCCGAGCGTGCCGCTTCGGCGCGCCAGTACCGGCTGCTGATGCGCAAGTTCTGGTTTACCGCCGCCGTGTCACTGCCGGTGATCTACTTCTCCTACCCGGAGATCTTCCCCGGGGTTCCCGACAAGGGCTCGACGGCGTTGTGGTGGATCTGGCTGGCGATGGGGATCATTACGCTGCCGGTGCTGGCCTGGTCCGGGTCGCAGTTCTTCACCGGGGCGTGGGCCGCGTTCCGGCACCGTTCGGCCAACATGCACACCCTCATCGCCACCGGGATCTCAGCCGCCTGGCTCTATTCGACGGTAGCCGTGGCCTTCCCCGGGTTCTTCCCCGACGAGATGCTGCGCGACGTGTTCTACGACGTCACCGCGGTGGTCACGGCGTTGGTGGTGCTGGGGATGGCACTCGAACTGCGGGCCCGGGCCCGCACCTCGGAAGCAATGAAGAAGCTGATCGGCCTGCAGGCCAAGACCGCCCGAGTGGTTCGCGACGGGGTCGAAACCGACCTACCCGTGGAAGATGTCATTGTCGATGACCTGGTGGTGGTCCGGCCCGGGGAGAAAATCCCGGTCGATGGGATGGTGACCTCGGGAGCATCAGCGGTGGACGAGTCGATGGTCACCGGGGAACCGATCCCGGTGGAGAAGACCGAAGGAGCGACCGTGATCGGTGCCACCATCAACCGCACCGGGTCATTCCGGTTCCGGGCCACCCGGGTCGGTCGGGACACGATGCTGGCCCAGATCATCCGCATGGTGCGCGACGCCCAGGGCTCCAAGGCACCCATCCAGCGCACCGTTGACAGGGTGTCCGGCTACTTCGTCCCGGCAGTGCTCATCGTCGCCGTCCTCACCTTCATGACCTGGTACACCTTCGGTCCCTCACCGGCCCTGGTCTATGCGGTGATCACCCTGGTGACGGTGCTGGTGATCGCCTGCCCCTGCGCCCTCGGACTGGCCACCCCCACCTCGCTGATGGTGGGGATCGGCAAAGGAGCCGAGAACGGGATCCTGATCCGATCCGGTGACGCTCTGGAGACCGCCCACCGCATCGATACCGTGGTCTTGGACAAGACCGGCACCGTCACCCGGGGCGAGCCATCCCTCACCGACCTGACCCCGTTCGGGGGTCACAACGACGCCGAGGTATTACGGCTGGCGGCCTCCGCCGAGAAAGGGTCGGAGCATCCACTCGGGGAGGCGATCGTGCGGGCTGCCAGCCAGCGTGAACTGGTCCTGACCACACCCGATAGTTTCGCCGCGGTGCCCGGACACGGCATCGAAGCCTTCGTGGATGGTCGCCGGGTCGTGCTGGGCACGCTGAAGCTTATGGCCGACCGGGGTGTGGCCACGGGAGCTGCGGAGAACCTGCTCGAGCAGCTCTCCGAACAGGGTAAGACGGCAATGGTGGTCGCCGTCGACGGGGAGCTTGCTGGCGTGATCGCGGTGGCTGACACCCTCAAGGAGGACTCGGTGGAGGCGATCGCCCGGCTGCACCGGCTCGGGTTGGAGGTGGTGATGCTCACAGGCGACAACCACCGCACTGCCCAGGCGATCGCCCGGAAGGTCGGTATCGACCGGGTATTGGCCGAGGTGCTCCCCGACGAGAAGGTCACCCAGATCCGGCTCCTCCAGGCCGAAGGCAAGACGGTGGCGATGGTGGGCGATGGGATCAACGATGCTCCCGCCCTCGCCCAGGCCGACGTGGGTCTGGCGATGGGTACCGGCACCGACGTCGCCATGGAATCCGGGGACATCACCCTGGTGAAGGGGTCGCTCACCGGGGTGGCCACCGCCATCGACCTATCCAAGGCGACCATGCGCAACATCCACCAGAACCTGGTCGGTGCCTTCGCCTACAACACCCTGGGCATCCCTATCGCCGCTGGGGTCCTCTACCCCGCATTCGGGATCCTCCTCTCCCCCCTCATCGCCGGCGCCGCCATGGCGTTCTCTTCGGTGACTGTCGTTTCGAACGCCAACCGGCTCCGCCGCTTCCAACCCACCCAAATCGAGGAGATGTCCTGATGGACACATTGCTGGTCAACCTGGCCGGACTTGGACTGATCGGATTGATCGTCTGGTACTTCTGGCTCTCCAAGCCGGCGGGCACCGCCGCCGGAGTTACCGCAGACGGCGTGCAGGAAGCCTTCATCGTTGTCAGGGGTGGTTACAGCCCGGACACGATCCGGGTTGTCGCCGGAAGGCCGGTGCGGCTGGTGTTCAATCGCCAGGAGTCCGACCCCTGCTCGGAGCGGGTGGTCCTCGACGCCTTCGGCGTCTCCGCCGAGCTGCCCCAAGGCAGCAACGTGCCGGTCGAGTTCACCCCCACCGAGGCCGGCAGCTATGAGTTTGCCTGCCAGATGGGGATGTTGAGAGGAAAGGTGGTGGCATCGTGAGATCTACAGAGAAGCCCGAGCCTCGCCGAACCGGCCTGATGTGGACAATGGTCGGGGTGGCGGTGATGACCGCCGGCGCGGTAGCCCTCTTCCGTTTGTACGGCGGCACCGCCGGCATCGTCGTCGGTGTTGCCTTGGCGGTCTGCTTGGGGATGGTGGCGGTGATGCTGTGGCTCGACCATCGGGCCGAACGGGAGACCAGGCGTCTCATCGGCCGGCGGTAAGCGAGCGCACGCATGTTCGGAGGTGTGCCTGTCGCCCGACGGATGACAACCGCCGATCCCAGACGGCTGGCAGTGAGC
>CAZPIZ010000258.1:0-3182 GCA_964586615.1 uncultured Acidimicrobiaceae bacterium
AAAGACCAGACCGCCGCCGACTTTGTCGCCTATGCCGCCGAAATGGCCGGGCTACCCACGGCCGATGCTCGTCGTCGAGCCTCGGAGACCTTGTTCCTGGTGGGGCTCGAAGAGGAGCGCTTCCGCTTTCTCGGCGACTTTTCGACCGGCATGGCGCAACGGGTCAAGCTTGCCCAGGCCATCGTCCATGGGCCCGAACTCGTTCTGCTCGACGAGCCTGCCTCCGGTCTGGACCCCGCCGGTCGCGAGCAGATGCTCGAGCTCATCACGCGCCTGGGCAGCTTCGGAATCAACGTCATCTTCTCTTCCCACCTCCTCGGCGACATCGAACAGACCTGCGACGCGGTCGTGATGATCGATGGCGGACACCTGATTCGCTCCGGCGCGGTGTCCAATCTCGGTCTGACCTCGGTGGTGGTGGTCGATTTACTCGGCGATGCCCGGGCCCTGGCGAGCAGGCTTACAGCCTCGGGGCTCGAAGCAGTTGTTATCACCGATCAGCGTCTGAGCTTCACCGTAACCACGGACGAGGCCTACGACCATGTCCGCGATGCCGCCGCCGACCTCGGCATCGGGATCTTCCGGATGGCACCCATTTCCCGCACTCTCGAGGACGAGTTCCTGATCAATGCTCGAAAGAGTGAATCGTGAGCGGGTGGCAAGGCGCCGGGCCCCCCGCCCGACTAGACGCTGTCATCTACGACCGGGGCTATCGGTCATACGAGGGAGAACGGCAGGGCCGGGCGGCCATCCGGCGAGCCGTTGCTCGCGACGGCATCCGCCGGATACTGGGGCTCCGTCGCAAGGCCCGGCGCAAAATCCTGCCCTGGAGCCTCCTGGTGATCGGGGTGGTGATGGCCGCCGTCATTATCGGCCTCCACTTCGTGGCGGGTTCGATCGCGGCGGGAATCGCCGAGGGCCTCCCCACCTATCCCCACCTCTTCGACCTCTACTCGCGGGTGGCGTTGCTGTTCATCGCCGTCACCGGCCCCGAGTTGCTGATCCCGGACCGAACCCAGGGTGTGCTGTCGGTCTACTTCTCCCGGCCGATGAGGGTCGGCGACTACCTGACCGGAAAGCTCATCGCCTATCTGACCGTGGCCGGGGCGATCTACATCGTCCCTCAGATCCTGTTGCATCTGGGTCTGGCCGGTCTCAGCGAAGACGGATTCCTCGCCTATTTGGGGGCCAACCTCGGCGTCCTCTGGAAGGTGCCGGTTGTGGCGCTCGGGTTCCTGGCCGTTCACGGAGGGTTGCTGGCCATCCTCTCGAGTCTCATCGACCGCACCGGTTTCGCGGCTGCGGCTTACCTGGCCGTCCTGACAGCCGGGAACGGGATCGCCGGGGTCATCGCAGACGCCGACTTTCCCGGCTCCGAATACGTCGCTCTGCTCGCCCTCGACGACCACGCCCGGGTGGTACGGGACTGGATATTCGATGTATCCCTTGGTCTGTACCGCCCCCAGGAGGAAGGCTTCGAGCCCTGGGTGTCGGCGGTGGCCATCGCTCTGGTCGCATTGATCGGCGCCTGGTTCGCCTATCGCCGCTATCGGAAACTGGCATGACCGCCACCGTCGAAGCTCGCGGTCTGTCCAAGTGGTTCGGCCAGAAGGTGGCCGTGTCCGAGGTCGATCTCGTGTTCGAGCCCGGCATCACCGGTCTGCTTGGCCCAAACGGTGCCGGCAAGACCACCCTTTTGCGTCTTTTCACCGGCCTTCAGCGCCCGTCGCAGGGAACGGTGCAAATCCTGGGCGTCGATCCCCGCCACGACCGCCGGGTCTACAGCCGGGTGGCGATGGTCCCCGAGGACGAGGCGGTGTATACCAACCTCACCGCCCGCCAGTTCGTCGACCTCAATGCGGGACTGGCCCGGGTGCCGGATCGGGAGCTTGCCGTCGAAGACGCCCTCGCCGAGGTGGATCTCACCGAGGTCAGCCATAGAAAGCTTGAAGGTTTTTCGAAGGGAATGCGCCAGCGGGCAAAGGTGGCCGCAGCGCTGGTGGGGGCTCCCGAGGTCTTGTTCCTGGACGAGCCGCTGAACGGGGCGGACCCGGTCCAGCGGGCTCATCTCATCGATCTGTTCAAACGGTTGGGCGATCAGGGCCGAACCGTGATCGTCTCCTCGCACGTGTTGGCCGAGGTCGAGCGAATGGCCGACCGGGTAATCGCCATGGTCGACGGCCGCCTGGCGGCAGAGGGCACCGTGGCCTCATTGCGGGCCCTGATGACCGACAAGCCGAGGCTGGTGAGAATCGTCACCGATCAGCCACGCGACCTGGGATCGCTTCTCGTTCGAAACGAGAAAGTGGCCGGGCTGCGGATCGACGGTCAGACGATCGAGGTATCGACCACCGATGCCGGCGCTCTGGCGATGACTCTTCCCGGTGCGGCCCGTGACGCCGGGATCCGCGTCCGACAGATACTTCCCGCCGATGAATCGCTCGAGAGCGTGTTTCGTTATCTGGTGGAGGGCCGATGATCGATCTTCGCCTCGCCCGCCATTTCGTGCGTCAACTCGCCCGGGGTAAACGCTTCTGGGGCATGGCCGCCTTGTCGTCTGTGGCCGGATTCATCGCCTGGATATCGAGCATCGACGAAGGCGCCGAAGACATTGCCGAGATATTTCACATCGTCACCGCCACTGCGGCCGGGGCGACGATATCCATCGCATTCCTGGTGATGGGGGCAGCGACGCTCAGGGATGAGAGGGATGCCGGGACCCTGCCCTTCATCTATATGAAGCCGATCGCCCGTTGGCGATGGGCTGCTTCCGCCTGGGCGGCGGCTGCCCTGGTCTCCTTTGCGGTCGGGGTGGTCGGCTGGTTCGTTGGATTTCTGGCAATGGGGATCACGACCGGATCGTGGACGCTGGCGATCCCGGCCCTCGGTTTGTACGCAGCCGCCGCTGTGGGTTACACCGCCGTGTTCGTCCCGATCGGATACCTGTTCACCAGGGCCATCCTGGTTGGTCTTGCCTACGTGTTCGTGTGGGAGGGGATCATCACGACCTTCGTGACCGGTCTCTCAGCCTCCTCGGTGTGGCGAACGGCGATGTCCATCTATGCCGATCTCACCATCCTGCCCGGAGATGCACTCGATGCTCTCGGGCCGGTTGCGCCCGGTGTGGGCGGGGGAATGCTGAAACTGATCGGCACCGTCGTCGTCGGAGTCGGGACCCTGAC
>CAZPIZ010000259.1:0-3182 GCA_964586615.1 uncultured Acidimicrobiaceae bacterium
CTCATTGAAGAACGGCCTGTCTCATTGAAGAACGGGCGTCAGTCCTGAAAGAAACGGTGCTCGAAGATACGGCGGGCTCTCCGGGTCGTCCGTCGGTACTCCTCACGGAGCTCTGACCGATTGTCATAACCGAGGGAACGGGTGAGCCGGGCGATCTCATCACCGTCGAGGGGTATTGAATCGTGGGGACGGGCGGTCTGGAGGAAGAGCCGGTTGCGTATCTGTGTGCAGAGCCGGTAGGTCGCCGATAGATGCTCAGCCTCACCAAGGGAGATGACGCCTTCCTCCGACAGCCGATCCAGCGCTTCGAGCGTGCTGGTTGTTTGAAGTTCGGGGTGATCGTGCCCGAGCCGAAGCTGCCAGAGCTGTGCTAGGAATTCGATGTCGCTCAGGCCGCCCGGTCCCAGCTTCAAATGGAAGTCGGGGTCTTCTCCTCTGGGGAGCCGCTCACGCTCTACTCGTGCCTTGATGCTGCGGATCGAGCGCACCATCTCGTGGGGGACGTCCTTCGGAAACGCATGTGACCTGATGAGCCCCTCAAACTCCTGGCGGGTCGATACGTCTCCGGCCACAGGCCTTGCCTTGATCAGTGCCAGCAGCTCCCATGGCTCTGCCCGGGTGGAGTAATAGGAGCGAAAGGCCTCCATCGATCGCGCCAGCGACCCTTGCTTGCCTTCCGGCCGCAAGCCGGCGTCGACCTGATAGGCAACGCCGTCCGGAGTGTGCCGTCCCAACACACCGGCAAATTCGCCGGCCAGTCGGAGCCCGGCCGGCGTGTCGTCGGTCGAGGCGGTGACATAGACAAGGTCGAGGTCGGAGCCGTATCCGAGCTCCCGGCCGCCCCATTTGCCCATCGCCACCACGGCCAGCGGCACCAGCCCCACCTCCTGAGCGGCGGTCCACAGGGCCGCCATCGCGGCTGCGTCGGCCGTATCGCTCAACGCCGAGGCGACCCGGTCGACCTCGACCAGCCCCAGCAGGTCGGCGGCGGCGGTACGAAGCACGCGCCTCCGAACCAGCCTTCGAAGCGAGGCCATCCTGGCGTTGTGATCGGGCCGAAGCTGCATCCTCTCCAAAGCCCGGTTGATGATGTCTTCGGACGAAGGAAGATCCACAGCCAGCTTGTCGTCGGCCAGCCGGGGCAAGAACTCCGGGATCCGGTCGATGAAGGTGCCGACCAGGCGGCTCGATCCCAACAGGTAGCACAGACGCTGGGCAGCAACGGGGCGGTCGCGGAGGGTGGCAGTCAACTCGGCGTTGTCACGGCTGGCTGTGACCAGGGTTGCGAGCTGGCTGAGGCCCATGTCCGGATTGGGGGTGTCGGCCAACCACTCCACCATCAAAGGCAAGAGCTGTTGCATCAACCTCGAACGGCGAGAGAGGCCTGTCGTCAGATCCTCGATCGCCAGAGCCGCGGCCCGAAGATCGACGAAACCGAGGGCTTCGAGGCGTGCAACGGCCCTTTCTCGGGCCAGGCCGATAGGAGATGCGGCAGCAAAGGCTTCCAGAAGGGGCCGGTAGTAGATGCGTTCGTGGAGGCTCCTTACCTGATGGCGATGTTTGCTCAGATCCGCGTTCAATTGTTCGACTGCTGATCGATCGGAGGATCGGTATCCCATGGCCAAGGCCAGCTGCTCACGATCGGCCGGGAGTCGGTGAGTCTGAGCCATCTGCCAAAGTTGCAGTCGGTGCTCGACATTCCGGAGGAATCGGTATGAGTCGGCCAGGGCCTCAGCGTCCTCCTGGCGAACATACCCACCCGCCGTGAGAGCCGAGATAGCGGGGAGGGTTCCCGGTGGGCGCAATTCCGAGTCGGCCCTCCCATGGACGAGTTGGAGCAGTTGCACCGAGAACTCCACATCGCGGATGCCGCCGGGTGCTCTCTTGATGTCGTCGGGGTCGGCGCCTTCCTCCGACCGCGTCTTCAGTTGACGGAGGAGGCGGATTGCATCGGAACTGATGCTGGAGGGCCAAACAAACCCACCCACCATCGAGAGGAACCGCTCACCGAGCTGGCGATCACCAGCCGCAAATCGCGCCTTCAACAAGGCCTGGAACTCCCACGCCTCCCCCCATTTCTCGTAATACGCCCGGTAGGAGTCGAGGGTCCGAACCAGAGGCCCGGTTCCGCCTTCGGGCCTGAGGTCAGCGTCGACCCTGAAGGCGATCCCTTCGAACGTCGGGCGGCTGAACCGGTCGATCAGAGTCGTGGCCAATTTGTTGGCAAGACGGCGCGCCTCCTCGCCGTTGGCGGTGCCATGGTCATAAACGAAGAGCAGGTCGATGTCTGAGGCATAGTTCAATTCGCGCCCGCCCCATTTCCCGAGGGCGATCACCGCCAACGGCAGGTTCTCGATACCGGGGTACTTCTCGGCGAGTTCGGACCTGGCCAGGTCGATGGTGAAGGCCACCGTCTCATCGGCCAGATCGCTCAGAGCCAGCGTGACGGCTTCCAGATCCCACCGATCGTGGATGTCGGCCAGGGCAATGTCGACAATCCGCTGCTGCACGTAAGGCCTGGGATCACCGGCAGGCAATGCGGGTGCATCCAGCCACTCCGGATGCCGAAGCAACGAGTCCCACAGGCTTCGGCTGGTTCCTGCCAGAGCCGACAGCTCCACCCCCACCTGCCCGGCCAGGGAAATACCTTTTTCGGCCAGGGCGGCGAGGCGATGCAAAGTCCCCTCGGGGTCGGGTCCCGCCCGGACCGCAAGAAGCATCTCCTCGTAGACGGCGGCGGGGCGACCCTCGACGATCCAACCCAAGGCCTCCAGACGGGGTAGCAACGCCGCCCCGACTCCGTAGCGTGCGGTAGATGCGCCGCGGTTGCTCACGAACCAGGATCGAGCGCGGTGCCCCGGGCCTGGTTCGAGTCGGGGTCCGGCGGAAGCGGTTCGCCCGAGCCCTGGGCGATCAGATCACCGGATTGTTGGAACTCGATGACATGCTCCAGGGACGGGTCGTAGATGACCCCGAAGTTCATCATCGCGCGTCCCACTGACTTCTTGGCGCCCGACTTCCTGCTCGGAGACTGAGGGATGTAATCGATCAGACCCTGGTCTCCCAGTCGTCTCACCAACGCGTGGAGACCGACTCCGGCCAGACCGGCAGCGAGAAGGGCAATCGGCAGGAACCAGTACCAGGCCATGGGGAAAGGATACGCGCTCCTGGGATTCACCCAC
>CAZPIZ010000260.1:0-3177 GCA_964586615.1 uncultured Acidimicrobiaceae bacterium
AGAAGCGAGCCAACGTGACGCAACCACTCCAAGGTCTTCTGGACGAGCTCTACCAGAAACGAGGCTATCTCTTCGAATGGCAAGTGTTACTAGCGGAGGAAGCCCCTGCGTTTCTTCGGGCCTACGACGCCGTCTGGAGCGAGGTGAACACGGACCGGCCCGAAGGCCTGCCGCTCCGCTACCGCGAGCTCGTGTACGCCACCGTTGCTTCGGTCCTCGGCGAGGACATCGTCGCCAAGAACCACATCCACAAAGCCCTCGATGCCGGAGCGACCCGGACCGAGCTAGTCGATGCCCTTCTGGTGGCGTGGACACCTACAGGGTCGAAGACCCTGATCCACGGCCTGCGCTCGCTGGTCGACGTTCTCATCGAGCGCGGTGAGTACCAGCCGGCGGACACGGGCCATCGGATCTCGGACCGACCCGAGCACTCCGGCCGCAGCTATCTGGAGGACAAAGGATGAGCGAGCCCGCCTCCGAGATCGCCGAGATGCGAAGGCCGGGGAGATGACCAGCGCACACGAGGTGGCGTCGCCTGGGGTTGTCGATGTCCATGCCCACCTCCTTCCCCGATCGGCCATCGCCGCCGCCGAGAACGGGACGAGCTGGTTCGGCTCGCAGGTCGAACGTGATGCGTTGGGTCGCCCCGAGATCGTGACCGGTGACTACCGCGTGTCAATGGGAGGGAAAGTGCATTGGGAGTCCATCGAGCAGCGGGTGAGCCGTATGGACGACATGGGCGTCGACATGCAGGTGATCTCGCTGAACCCGATCCTCTTCCGCTATTACCTCGACCCCGCCAACGCAGCGGAGGCGGCCACGGCGGTCAACGACGAGATCGCCACCATCGTTGCCGACCATCCGACCCGGTTTGCCGGGTTCGGCGCACTCCCCATGCAGAGCCCCGGCCTCGCCATCGTCGAGCTCGAGCGGGTGATGGCGACTCCCGGGATGGTGGGCGTCAGCGTCGGAACCCACGTCGGCGGCTCGAACTGGGACGAGCCCCACCTCTTCCCGGTATTGCAGGCCGCGGAACAGGCGGGCGCCGTGGTGTTCGTGCACCCGGCGGCCTCCCGGTTGAAGGAGGCCGTGCCCCGCTATCACATGCGTAACTACATCGCCAACCCCACCGAGACGACCATCGCCATCGGATCGATCATCTTCGGCGGGATCCTCGATCGGCTGCCGGATCTCCGGCTCGTGTTCGCCCACGGTGGCGGATACGCCTGCTGGGCGTACGCCCGGTTCGACCACGGATATAAGGTGCGGCCCGAGGCCCGCGAGCATGCCTCACAGATCCCGTCCGAGTACCTGAGCAGGTTGTGGTACGACTCGCTCGTCCACGGGTATGGCAACCTGCGGCGTCTGGTCGACGTGGTCGGTGTAGGGCGGGTGGTGCTGGGGACCGACTTCCCCGCCGACATGGGTCAGCCCGACCCGGTGGGGTGGATTGAGGGCAGCGATCTGTCCGAGTCCGAACGAGCGGCGGTGCTCGGATCGAACACCCGAGTGATGCTGGGATGGTGATGCGAATCGCTAATCGACGCCGGCCAGGAGGATGGCGATGAGCCCCGAGCCCACGGACCCGACCATCGAGACCTTCATACCGTCAAGCGCCGACACGCTGCTGCGGCTCTTCGAACGCCTCGATCCGCACTTCGCAGAGCTGTGGTCGACCCACCTGTCGCGGCTGATGACCCGACCCCAACTCGACATCAATACCAGGTTTCTGGTGTTGACAGGCCAGTACTCCGCAACCGGGAAGACGGCCCAGTTGGAGGAGACGATCGACGCCGCCCTCGAGGCAGGTGTGCGCTCTTCGGACATCCTCGAGGTCATCCTCCAGTGTTACGTCTACACAGGGCCGTGGGTGGTGGCGGGCGCATGCGAGGTGTACGAGCGGGTGCTCGAACGTCGACCCGAAGCCACGGACGACCTGTCGGCCCGGATCGACGGGGGCTCGACCCGAAAGCTCGATGAGGAACGACCCGGGTGGGCTCCGGCCGACCAGGCCGACCCACGTGTGGCTGCCCTCATGGAACGCTACGGGTGGCGGGCGATCGCGACCGGTCTGCGACTCCGCCCCGCTCATCACATCAACCTGGTCGACACCCTCGACGCCCTTGATCCCGATTACCTACAGGCATGGCTCGACGCCATCTACGGCGGAATGTACGGCAGGCGCGTGCTCGACGACCGCACCCGCATTCTGTGCGTGGTGGGGAACACCCTGGCGATGGGTGAGCAGCACCAATCACGCCGACACATGCGGTCGGCACTCCGCAACGGCGCCACACCAAAGGAATTGCTCGAGGTGATCTTCCAGACCACCGGCCTCTTTGGCCACCCGAATCTAATGCCGGCGGCGATCGACGATCTGCTGCGGATCGTCGACGAAGAGGGTCGGATCGACGAGTTGGTGGCGCCCGAACGCATCGACGACATCCGCCGGATCGTGGCGGCTCGAGTGGCCAGCCGCCACGGCGTGGGCGAGATCGATTTTGGAAAGCAGTCGAGGTGACGGCATGAGGAGAGCAGCATGAGCCGGAGGATCGCCGTTGTTGGTGCGGGCGCCATCGGGAGCAGTGTGGGCGCCGATCTTACCGAAGCCGGGGAGGAAGTGGTCCTGGTGGACCAGTGGCCCGCCCACGTCGAGGCGATGAAGGCCAATGGATTGCGCGTCGTCATGCCCGACAACGACCTCCGGGTGAGGGTGCGAGCGCTGCATCTGTGTGATCTCGCTACCGAACGGCCGGTTTTCGACGTCGTGTTTCTCGCCACCAAATCGTACGACACCGCCTGGATGAGCCACCTGATCGCTCCGTTCCTCGCTCGCGACGGCATTTTTGTCGGCCTCCAGAATGGGATGAACGAGGAGACCATCATCCCGATCGTGGGTCGCGATCGAACCGTCGCCAGCGTGGTGGAGCTGTCGGCCGAAATCTACGAGCCGGGATTAGTTCAGCGCGATACCACGAGGACCGGGACCTGGTTCGGCATCGGTGAGCTCGACGGAGCGATCACAGAGCGGGTCGGGGAGATGGCAGACCTGCTCAGGCGCTCGGCAAAGGTCTCGGTTACCGACAACATCCTCGGCGCCAAGTGGACCAAGCTCGTCGCCAACTCGATGACCATGGGACCGTTCAGTCTGTTCGGGCTCAAGAACTGGGATGCTGC
>CAZPIZ010000261.1:0-1789 GCA_964586615.1 uncultured Acidimicrobiaceae bacterium
CGTCTCCGGGCCAAGGACCCCACGATTTGGGGTCCACCCGATACCCCTGAACTGGCCGACAGGCTGGGATGGGTAGATCTGCCCGAGTCGATGTCCGCCATGGTGCCGGAGCTCGAATCCGTTGCGGCTGAGGCTGTGGAGGGCGGCACCGACCATTTGGTCCTTCTGGGCATGGGTGGATCGTCACTCGCTCCGGAAGTCTTCGCCTCGGTGCTCGGCGTGACCGACGGATATCCCGGATTGACGGTTCTCGACTCGACCCATCCGGATCAGGTGCGTGCCGTGGCCGAGTCCATCAATCCGGGGCGGACCATCTTCATCGTCTCGTCCAAATCCGGCGGAACCCTCGAGACCCTGTCCGGATTCCGCTTCTTCTGGCAGGCGACGGGCGGCAACGGTCGCCGTTTCATTGCCATCACCGACACCGGCACCTCCCTGGAGCAGCTGGGGAGGGACCGCGGATTCAGGGCGGTGATCAACGCTCCCCCTGACGTCGGGGGTCGGTTCTCGGCCCTGACCCCTTTTGGCCTGCTTCCGGCGGCGATGATCGGTGCCGATTTGACGGCTGTGCTCGGGGCGGCGGCGGGGGTCTCGTGGGATGACAGCGTCGAATTGGGCAAGTCCTGGGGAGATTGGGCACTAGAGGGCCGGGACAAGCTCACGTTTCTGACTTCCCCCGGGCTGGCGGGCATGTCCGGATGGCTCGAACAGCTCGTGGCCGAAAGCCTTGGCAAGGACGGCAGAGGGATCGTTCCCGTGGCCGGCGAGCCGATCTTCGATCGATACGGCGATGACCGGGCTTTTCTCGCGTACCGACTTGAAGGCGAGTCGATAGCGGTGCCTCCCGCCGGCCATCCAGGGCTCGAGCGCCCTGTGCCCGGTAAGTATCAGCTCGCCGCCGAGATGATGGCGGCCGAGATTGCCACCGCAGTGGCAGGCATGGTTCTCGGGGTCCATCCCTTCAATCAGCCGGATGTAGAACTCGCCAAGCAACGAGCACGCCAGGCTCTCGAGGGTGAGCCGGGGAGGGCCGACCTGGTCGACTTCTTCTCACCGGTCCTGGCTGATCTGCTCGATGATTGGATGGCCTCGATCCGTCCTGGGGACTATGTGGGGATACACGCCTACCTTCCCATGGATGCTGTAACGGGCGCCGCCCTCGATGAGCTCAGGTACAAGATCGGAAATCGAGCCGGCAACGCGACCACAGTTGGCTACGGCCCCCGGTTTCTTCACTCGACCGGTCAGCTCCACAAGGGCGGTCCCAACACCGGTGTGATTCTGCA
This sequence comes from uncultured Acidimicrobiaceae bacterium, assembly GCA_964586615.1. Classification (GTDB taxonomy): domain Bacteria; phylum Actinomycetota; class Acidimicrobiia; order Spongiisociales; family ZC4RG35; genus DATEEG01. The sequence goes on from CAZPIZ010000261.1 coordinate 1,287, forward strand.
GTTGGTCGACACCCCCATGAGCGATGTCCCCATCCCCGAGACCGATATCACCTTCGGCCGGGTCATCGCCTCCCAGGCTCTGGGCGATTACCTCGCCCTCAAGGAACGAGACCGCCGGGTGATGCGCATAGACCTGGGCCCCAACCGGAGCAAGGGCCTCCAAGCCCTGGTGGATGCCATCGGTTGACCACTCTTTAATACCTTGACACCCCTGCCAGCGGTCCCGTAATCTGGCCCGGTAATCACTCAAGAGGTCCCGACAATGAACAAGATGCTGAACACTGCATACGGTGCTCGGTTCCCGCAGGGAGCCGTTGATCCGCGGGCGCGGCAGCTTCTTGCCATCAACGTCGGCGGGTCCACCAACACCCCCACCAGGCGGCCTCACTTCGAGTGAAACCCTCGTAAGAACCAATTCCCTCCGAGGCCGCCGAAGCACCACCGGCGGCCTTTTTCGTTGCCGCCCAACGATCAGCGGCAGGCCACCGGGTCCCCCGCAACGA
>CAZPIZ010000261.1:1889-3158 GCA_964586615.1 uncultured Acidimicrobiaceae bacterium
CACCGGGTCCCCCGCAACGATTTGAGAGGAAACCATGGAACAAGTTCTGAGCAGAGGAAGATGTGTAGGAAGCGGACAGCACGAGCTGTTCTTCTCGGAGCGCCCCGAACAATTGGCAGCGGCCCAGGCCCTGTGCGGTGAGTGCCCGGTCCGGGTGTCATGCCTCGAACTGGCCCTCAGTCAGGGATATGACTGGGGAGTATGGGGTGGCGTGATCTTCTGGGACGGACAGGTCTTCCACCGGAAACGAGGGAGGGGCCGGCCCCGGCGAGGGGAGGCCCAGATTCCGGTCGAGGCCAGCCGCCAGGATCTGATCGACGTGGTTCGATCCGCGTAGATGATTGGAGGTTCGAGGTCTGAGGCTGAGGTGTGAACTTCGACCTTCCGACCTCGAACCTTCCGACCGTTCTTAACCGACGGCGACCTTGCGCAATCGGGCCGGACTGCCGGGGTGACGCATCTTGGCCAGGGCCTTGGACTCGATCTGGCGGATCCGTTCCCGGGTGACGCTGAATAGTCGGCCCACTTCGTCGAGGGTCTTTGGCTCCTCGGCTCCGAGACCGTAACGCAATTCGATCACTTTCCGCTCGCGGTCGTTGAGACGGGAGAAGACCAGGCGCAGATCGGCCTGGTTCAAGCGAGCCAGAACCAAGTCAAAGGGGGCGCCGGCATTCTGATCCTCGATGAAGTCGCCAATCGTGGCGTTGTCCTCACCGACCGGCTCGAAAAGAGAAATCGGCTCCGGAGCGACCCGTTTGGCCTCCCTGACCTTGGCCACGGTAAGACCCGCTTCCTCGGCGATTTCTTCATCGGACGGAGAACGGCCCAGACGCTTGGTCAGCGTGTTCTCGGCGGTCTGCATCTGAGTGATGGTGTCCATCATGTGAACCGGGACCCGGATGGTCCGGGACTTGTCGGCGATGGCACGGGTGATGGCCTGGCGGATCCACCACGTGGCATACGTTGAAAACTTGAATCCCTTGCGATACTCGAACTTCTCCACGGCCCGGATCAGTCCGAGGTTTCCCTCCTGGATCAGGTCTAGAAACGGAAGGCCCGAGTTCGGGTACCGCTTAGCGATGCTGACCACCAGTCGGAGGTTGGCCTGGATGAACCGGCGCCGGGCTCGTTCGCCCTCGGTCACGACCTGGTCGAGACGCAGGCGCTTGCCCGGGTCGCGCTCTGTTTCGAGTGCCTGCTCGGCCCGCCGGCCACGCTCTATCCCCTTGGCGAGTACGACCTCTTCGTCGGCGGTCAGTAGGTCGTAGG
>CAZPIZ010000262.1:0-1728 GCA_964586615.1 uncultured Acidimicrobiaceae bacterium
TCGATTGTGGGCCATTGTTTGTGGTCAGTCGTTGGAGGAATTCGTGTCCGGCGGCTCTTTCGGGGTTGGCGGCTCTTGTGGGGAGGTGAGACCATGGATGGACAAGCTCTATCTCCGGTTCAGAGATGCCAAACGTGCCCGTCGCCAGGCCCTGGTCAAGAAATTGATGGAGGCCGAAACGGTCGATCATCAGGTGATGTTTGGTTGGTTAGGGCGGGGAGGGCGGTCCACGCGGATGTTCACTACCTATCCAGCTATCTGGGGATGCGCGATAACGCTCATCTATTTCGACGGCAACTTGAAGGAAATGTTGGCCACTGTGGCGCTGCCTGGACGTCGGCGGACCGCTATAGCAATCGATGTAGAAGCCAAATTCGTGGGGGGTAACGTGGCCCCGAGAGGCCACCCGTTGACCAGTAGATCTGTCATGGAACTGCAACCGACGTTCAGCGTCAGAGCCTCTACTGCGCAGCTGCGAGCCTGATGCTCACCGACTCGATCCCGCCCTTCTTCTCGCGAATGCGGACGGTCGGTGTCGGCATCGGAGCCGGCCTGTTCCTGCTGACGGTTGCCGCCTTCGTCCGGCCCCCTCTGCTGCCCGCTATCGGACGCGACCTCGGCATGACGGCGATTGGGCTGGGCCTCCTGGGATCGGTCTTTGCAGCCGGGCGCCTAGCCGCCGATTTCCCGGCCGGGAGGATGACCGATCGGGTGAGACCGGGCCCGATGATGTCGATCTCGGCAGTGCTCGTTGCGGCTGGGAGCGTGATCCTGGCGATTGCACCAAACCCGTTGGTGGCACATGCCGCCATGCTTCTGCTGGGGATCGGTTCCACCTTCACTCTCACTACAGCCATGGCCTATTTCGCCCGGGCCCCCCGGATCCGGCGGGGGGTGTCATTGTCGGCCTTCGCAGCCTGGCTGCTGGCCGGTCAATCCTTTGGTCCAACCCTGGGTGGCTCGCTGGGTGGCGTCTATGGCTGGCGCCAGGCAGTAGCCATTGCGGGCCTGATTGCGATCGGGGTAGCGGTGGCGTTTCTGTTCTCCAAGGCCCCCCTTGCTACGGCGGCTTCCCATGAGCCGGCAGGAAAGGCAGGTATCGCCCGCCCGGTCCGATCGTATGTCCTTGGGCTTATCTATCTCCTTCCGGCGGTTCAATTCGCCTTGGGGGGTGCGCTGTTGCAGACCCTGGTTCCGATCGTCGCCGATACCGAATTGGGCATTGGTCCCGGTACAGTCGGAGCGGCGCTCGGATTGGGAGGGGTGAGCCGTTTCGTGGCCGCCCTGGTGACCGGGCAAATCAGCGATCGGGTCTCGCGGAAGCGGGCGCTCGTCCCCGGACAGATCCTGCAAACCGCCGGGATTGCGGTTTTCATGCTGTGGTCGAATCCGGTGGCCTGGCTGGTCTCGATCGTCTTGGTCACGCTCGGGTCGGCCGGGGTCAACGTCGGTGTCACCATCCTGGCCGATCTCAGTGAAAGCTCCGGTTTGGGGAAGAGGCTGGCGGCGTTCCGGTTCACGGGCGACTCGGCCTTTGTGGTGGCACCGCTGCTCTCCGGTTGGCTCTACCAGGTAGCCGGCCGGGCTGTGGCCACCGTCCCGCTCTTGTTGTTCTCCGCAGTCGTCACCCTTGGAGTCTGGATCTTCGTGCCCGAGACCGGCCGCTGGGCCGCCGCCGCTCCTTAGGCCAAGGCACCTCAGCCCAAAGTGACGATGAATTCGCGGACC
>CAZPIZ010000262.1:1828-3155 GCA_964586615.1 uncultured Acidimicrobiaceae bacterium
ATGGGCGACGCTCTTTACGTCGGCCATTTCGGCCCCAGCGGGATGGGGACGACCGTGCTCGACGTCGCCGATCCGGTTCGACCCACCGTGGTCAAGCAGTGGCCGGCCCCGCCCGGCTCACACACCCACAAGGTGCAGACAGCCGACGGTCTTCTGCTGGTCAACCATGAGCTGTTTCGCAGCACCGCCCCAGCCCCGGTGGGGATGGCGGTTTACGACCTGGCCGATCCCTTTGACCCACGCCCGATCGGCTTCTTCGATACCGGTGGGCGCGGGGTCCACCGCATCGTCTGGGAAGGAGGCCGATTTGCCTACGTCTCGGCCACCCCGGACGGGTTCAGCGGTCGCATCTGGCTCATAGTCGATATGACCGACCCCACCCGACCCATCGAGGCCGGGCGCTGGTGGTGGCCGGGAATGTGGACCGGAGGTGGGGAGAACCAGGACTGGCCCGATGATGAGGATCGCCAGGTCCATCACGGCATGGTTTCGGGTCAACGGGCCTATCTCGGCATGTGGGATTCCGGGATGGCGATCCTCGACCTGGCCGATCTCGCCCGGCCCCGCCTGGTGTCACACCTTTCCTGGGAGGAGGGTGGACATACTCACACCTGCCTGCCGCTGCCGGGAAGATCGCTCGTGGTAGTGACCGACGAGGCGGTAAACGAGGGCTGCACGGGGTCGGCCCATATGGTCCGTGTGGTCGATGTCTCCGATGAGACCAACCCCAGGGTCTTGTCGATCTGTCCAATTCCTCAGGGGGACTTTTGCGACCGGGGATTGCGTTTCGGCGCTCATAACCTGCACGAGAACCGGCCAGACAGCTATCGAAGCGAGCGGTTGATGTTCACCACTTATTTCAACGCCGGACTTCGGGTCTACGACCTGGCCGATCCGGAGGTGCCGGTGGACGTCGCCCATTGGCTGCCGGTCTGTCCTCCCGGTCAGGCCGCTTGTCAGATCAATGACGTCTTCGTCGGATTGGATCACCTGGTCTATTTGACCGACCGAGTCAACGGAGGGGCATACGTCCTCCGACCCGAACCCTGGCTCGATGCACTCATGACGGAAGCGGCCATGACCTGATAGTTGAGAACGGGCCGCCTAGCTCAGGCAATCGGTGACAACGGTGCTTTCGGGCGAGAGGTCGAGGCCGGCCGCCCTCCGGCTCTGTGGTGAGGAGTCGCATGAAGTCCTGGTCGCCGTATCCAGCTCCGATCATCTCCACGACAACCTGATGGGGGGCGGGATCGGCAGCGGCACGTTGTACCGACGACCGGCCTCCAGACCTAGCTCGAAATCCTTGCGGAGTAGATGGCCCGGTGAG
>CAZPIZ010000263.1:0-3152 GCA_964586615.1 uncultured Acidimicrobiaceae bacterium
TGCTCGGTCTCATCGCGATAGGCCGACGCCAGCCGGAGGTAGTCGGCGGCGGATTGCTGGCCCGATTCGACGAAGGCCCAGGTGTCGTCGACCAAGATGTAACGCTCGAGATCGTCGAGAGAACTCAATCTTTCGACCAGAGCCGAGAACAATCCGCCTTCGTACCTGACCCGGTAGAAGCCATGACCACCGGCGTTGGCAATCACTCCATCGGCAGACTCGAAGTCGACGGTCGTTTCGGCATCCTTCAGCAGAAACTTATCGGTGGCGACACCGCTGCCGAGCCGCCTGATCTGGACCGGCACCTGCCACAGGGTTTGATCGGACTCGTCGGGAATTGTCAGGTACCGGCGCTGGGAGATCTTGACGCCGTTTCCGGAGGGAACCACCTCGAGCTGGGGGAAACCGCGCTGAAGGATCCAGGTGTCCATGATCTCCCCGACCGGCTGACCGGAGGCACTATTGAGCCCGGCCCAGAGGTCGGCGGTCACGGTGTTGCCATAGGCGTGCTTACGGAGGTAGTTGCCGACTCCTTGGCGAAACGCTTCCTCGCCGATGAACTGTTCGATCATGCGGAGAAGCGAGGAGCCCTTCCCATAGGTGAGGGCGTCGAACATCTCGTTGGCTTCGTGGGGTGAGCCCACCTCGAATTCGACCGGTCGGGTCGAGTCGAGGGCGTCGACCCCAAAGGCCCAGGGACGTTCGATGGCTGCGAAGGCAAGCCACCGCTTCCACTCGGGTCTCATGGCGTCGGTGGACTTGAACTCCATGAACGAGGCGAATGCTTCGTTGAGCCAGATCCCATCCCACCATTGCATCGTCACCAGATCACCGAACCACATGTGGGCCAATTCGTGGCCGATCACGTCGAGAACCCTCAACAATTCCGATTGGCTGGCCGTCGATGGGTCAACCAGGAGGGCCGTCTCCCGGTAGGTGATGCATCCGAGGTTCTCCATCGCCCCAAAAGCGAAATCGGGGATGGCGACATGGTCGATCTTGAGCCCGGGGTAGGGGATTCCGTAGTAATCGCGCAGATAGCGGAAGGCGAAGACGGCACAGTCCAGCGCAAACTGTGAAAGACCGAGCTTCCCACGGGAGGTGATGATTCTCACCGGGACGCCGTCGACGTCAACAGGATCGGTGGCTTCGAAGGGGCCAACCGCAAACGCCACGAGGTAAGTGGACATCAACATGGTGTCGGCGAAACGGACGGCGACCTTGCCTTCACCTGCGGGTTCACGCGATTCCTCAGGACCGTTCGAAACTGTGAACAGATCTTCCGGGACGACAAGGGTTATTGAGAACACCGCCTTGAAGTCGGGCTCGTCCCAACCTGGAAATGCTCGACGGGCGTCGGTGGCTTCGAACTGGGTGGTGGCGATGGCCTGGCCCACCCCGTCGACATCGGTGAACGTAGACCGGTAGAACCCGACGAGCTGATCGTTCAGAATACCCGTGAAGTCGAGGTCGAGAACCCAGCTTCCGGGTGACGCCTCACCGTCAAGCTTGATTCGTGCCCGCTGATCGCTCTCGAGCAACTCGACTGAGCCCTCGATGCTCCTTGTTTGGTTCCGCAGCACGGCCCGCTGGATCTCCAACTCGTGGGCGTTGAGAAGGATTTCGGTCACGGGTTCGATTACCTCGACCTGGATGCTCTCGCGGCCGGCAAAGGTGGCGGCCGTCAGGTCGGGCTCGAGAGTGAGGTCGTAGCGGTGAGGAACGACGGATCGCGCCAAGCGATACGGATTGGCAGTCGACAGAAAGGCCCCTTTTGAGCTGAAGTCCCAGGATGCTAGGACAGCTTGTGACTTGTGACTTGTCCCTCACCACTCCGAGTGAAAGAACTCTCCACGGGGGTGGTCAACTCGCTCGTAGGTATGGGCACCGAATAGATCCCTTTGTGCCTGAATTAGGTTGGCCCCGAGACGCTCGGAGCGATATCCGTCGTAAAAAGCGAGGGCGCTCGAGTATGCCGGGACCGGGATCCCAGCAGCCACGGCGCTAACCACGGTTCTCCTCCAACCGCCCTGAGAATCGGCGATCTCGCCAGCAAGCTGGGGATCGAGCATCAGATTCACCAGTCCGGGGTCCTTGCGGAAGGCGGCCGTGATCGGGTCCAGCAAGGCCGTCCGGATGATGCATCCGGCTCTCCACAACGGGGCGATCGCTGCCATGTCGAGGTTCCAGTTTCGATCTTGCGAAGCCGCCCGCAGAAGCATGAAGCCCTGGGCGTAGGAGACGATCTTCGATCCGTACAGCGAATCGGCGATGTCGTCCTCGTCGGCTTTGGCCGATGCATTGTTTTGCTGAGGGCCTTCGGGCCCCTTGAGCACCCTGGCAGCGGCAACCCGTTCGTCCTTGAGCGAGGACACGATTCGCGCAAACACGGCTTCGGAAAGGAGAGTGAGGGGCTGACCCAAATCCAAGGCGCTCTCGACGGTCCATCGTCCGGTGCCCTTCTGGGCGGCGGCGTCGAGGACCTTGTCGACCAGCGGCAGATCGTCGTCGTCCCGCCGTCTCAGGATCTGGCTGGTGATCTCGATCAGATAGGACTCGAGCTTTCCGGCATTGAATCGAGCGAACGTGTCGGCCATCTCGTCGGTCGACCGGCCAGAGGCCCTCATGAGGGCGTACGCCTCGGCGATCACCTGCATGTCCCCGTACTCGATCCCGTTGTGAACCATCTTCACAAAGTGCCCGGAGCCCCCGGGTCCTATCCAGTCGCAACAAGGACTGCCATCCGGGGCCTTGGCTGCGATGGCCTGAAGCATCTCACGGATCTCCGGCCACGCCTCCGCACTGCCACCGGGCATGATGGAGGGACCATGGCGGGCGCCCTCCTCACCTCCTGAGATTCCAGCTCCAACCAGCCGAACGCCAGCCGATTGGGCTCGCTCGATTCTTCGCTCGGTGTCTTTCCAGAAACTGTTGCCACCATCGATGATGATGTCGTCGGGTTCCAGAAGTTGGAACAGGGTGTCGAGGGTGTCGTCGACAGGAGGGCCCGCCTTGACCATCAAGATGATTCGGCGGGGTCGGGCAAGACTCCGCACCAGACCGGCCAGATCATCCATCGCCACCAGGGAGGATCCCCGCTCTTTGTCGACGAATCGCTTGGTGACTGCGGTGGTTCGGTTCTGGACCGCCAC
>CAZPIZ010000264.1:0-3148 GCA_964586615.1 uncultured Acidimicrobiaceae bacterium
AGGGCCTTCTCGCCAGCCTCGAGCCGCTGCCTATTTCTCGCAACGGGTGCCCACAGGTCCCCGAAGCGGGCAAGACGATCCCACAGATTCGCAATCGTGACGTCACCGTTTCTCATGGTCTCCACCTCGTCCCACGTGATCGGCACCGACACCGGGGCTCCCGGCAGCGGACGGACCGAATAGACGGATGCGATCGTCTGCCCGAAGGCATTGCGATTGTGATCGATGAAGACCCGTCCCTTTCGTTTCGGGATATCCCATTCCATTGTGAGGTCATCGGGATTGGCTGCGACCATCACCCTCCCCACCGCCTCGACGAAAGACCGCACTCTGGAGTGGGGGTAGAGAGGCTCGATCGGGAGATAGACGTGGAGGCCCTTGGCCCCTGACAGCTTTGGATAGCCGATGAGCCCGAGTTGTTCGAGCGCGACCCGCAACAGCTTCGCCCCGGCTATGACCTGATCCCAGGTCGAGCCCGCCGCCGGGTCGAGATCAAAGATGGCGAGATCGGGGTTCTCGAGCGAGGCGGCCTTGGAGTGGAAAGGGTGGATCTCGATGCACCCCATGTTGGCGAACCACATGAGGGACTCGCGGTCGCATGCGAGAAGGAAATCGATCGTGCCGCCCATCGAGTCTGATTCGACCGGTGCTGTCTTCATCCAGTCGGGTTGATGACCCGGCGCTCGTTTTTCGTAGAAGGAAGGGCCACCTACTCCATCGGGGTATCGCGACATCGAGATGGGTCGATCTTCAAGATGCGGCAGCAACACCGGCGCCACCGAGGCGTAATACTGGATGAGATCGCCCTTGCTGTATCCATCCGGAAAGAACTGCTTGTCGAGATTTGAGAGCTTGAGTGGACGCATGCCCGAGAGCCGGTAGCCGGGTCCGTTCTTCTGCACCGTCAGCCGATCCGGGAACTGGATGCGCCCGGAATCGATCGGACGGCCGGAAGTCTTCTTCCCGGTGACCCGGGCCAAGGTCTCAACGAGTTCCTTCTGTATGGCGTCGTGACTCGATTGCTCTCTTGCTTCCGAGATCACCACCATCGGAAGCCCGGCTTCGGATGCCGCCTCGACCAAAGGGGCGATTCGAAGCGTTCCTTCCCCGTAAGGGAGATGGCGAACCTCGCCACCAGCGTTGAAGAGGTTGTCGGTGAACTGGGTCTGGAGGGGATCGATCATCCAGGCCGGAAAGCTCTGCTTGATGAAATCGATCACAGAGGCGAAGGCCTCCCGAGAGGTCAGAGCCCCTCCGGTTTGGGCGTGGACGTGAGCCCAATCCACGATCGGGCGGACGAAGCTGAACTCGTCGGCAAGGAGGGCGATGTCGCCGAGGGTGCCAAAGTTCCGTTCCGCCCCACTGGTCTCAAGGCCAAGCCCCACCCCCATGTGCTCGATCTTTGGCGAAATCCGCCGGAGCCGGGTCTGGATCATCTCGATGAGCTGTTCGGCTGGCCTTTCCTGGGCCGCACCGAAGTGGGCACAGATGATCCGGCTTCCAAGAGCGCGGCCGAGCTTCATGGTGTGTTCGAGGGCGGCCAGGCATTGCTTGGCGCGGTCCTCGTCGTCGACGGTGAGGACGGCGAAGTAGGGGGCGTGAACCGAGACCCAGATCCCGCGTTCGGCGGCTAATTCACCGAACTTGCGGCACCTGGCCTCCTTCCATGGGAAAGCAGTGACGAAGGCCAATTCATAGGCGCTGTGGCCCTTCTCGACCAATGAATCGAGAAACGCCGCGTCATCCTTGGCCTCCCCTTGAGGAAGGCCTGAAATACCAAACCTGATGAGTGGGATCGGCACGCCGCCACCGAGGCTACCCAGGCCGGGAATGGACTAGTCCGTTGGCGCGGGATTGCGATGAGCACATCCCAGTGTCCACCGGCGCCGATGTATTGGTGATGAAGCCGACCGCCAAGCCCGCCGCCTTCAACCCGTCGCTGGGTCTGGCGATCAAGGGCATGTGGTCGACCATCTTCACCACGGCGGTCATCGAAGCTATCAAGCACGACAAGGACCCCGAGCCCACCTCGGAACCCGAGACCGCGTAACGCAAACCGCGACCCAGGGCTGTTTTCGTTGCCAGATGACGAAAACAGCCCACAGAGATTTCCGACCCGCCGTCAGCGGAGAGACTGCGTCGCCAATCGTTGTGGCAAATCACGGTGCTCGATGCGGCCGTCGGCATGGACTGCGAACCGACCCATGGTGCGATCGTGAACCGGATCGGGACGCGACCAGGGCCATCCGCCGAACTGGGTTCGGCGGTAATCGAGAAGGGCTGCCTGGATCTCCTCGGCGGTATTCATCACGAACGGCCCCATCTGAAACACGGGCGCCCCGATCGGTCGAGCCTGGAGCATCAGAAGCTCGCCCTGGCCTCCACCGTTGGCGATGACGGTGGGCACGTCGGGACGCAGCCGAACTCCTACCCCGTTTGCGATGCTGGTGGATGACACTCGGAGGTCGGTGCCTTCGAAGCAATAGAGAATCCGGTTGGCATCGGGTGAACTAGCCGGAAGCGTCCAGCTTGCGCCCTCCTTCATCTGGATCAGCCAGATGGCCAATTCGGAATCTCCTTGCGAAGCCCAGGAGTCCGGAGGCGGTGAAGGGGCGCGGTGGCCTTCGATGCTGCCCGCAATCACATCCACGCTCACCCCGCCTTCGCCAACGATCACGGTCGGGATGTCCTCACCCCAGAGCATGCCGAAGTACGGGTCCACCAGTTTCGAGTTGGGTGGAAGGTTCAGCCAGATCTGGAAAAGCTCCATCGGGTTCGGCCGGTCAGGATGAACGAGAGGAAACATCTCCGCGTGCATGATCCCCGAGCCTGTGGTCAGCCATTGAACATCGCCCTCGCCGTAGCGAGCGGTTGCACCGAGCGAATCGGAATGGTCGACGAGGCCTCGTCGCACAACCGTCACGGTCTCGAATCCCCTATGAGGATGCTGGGGAAAACCCGGCACATCCGCGCCGTGATACATGCTCCAACCATCGAGATAGGAAAAGTCGGCGCCTAAGCGGCGACCGTTCAACGATGCGGCCGGGCCCTGGGCTTCGTTGCCGGCCGGGTAGACATCCACGTGGTGGACCGTGAACAGAAACGGGTCGAGCCCAACCCACGGCATCGATAGCTCGACGATCTCAAG
>CAZPIZ010000265.1:0-3135 GCA_964586615.1 uncultured Acidimicrobiaceae bacterium
GCCCTGGCCACCGATGGTCGGGACGGATTGACGGAGTCGGCAGGGGCGATCGTGGATGGCGAAACCTGTCACCGGCTGAGGGCCGCAGCAATCGACCCCGATGAAATGCTGGCGGGTTGTCGCTCTCACGAAGCGCTGTCGGCGTCAGGCGACCTCTTGATCACCGGACCCACCGGAACCAACGTCGCAGATCTGTGGATGTCGTGGCGTAAGGCAGGCTGACCACCGCCGACGGCTATACGTCGACTTCGACGTAGCGCGCTTCTTCGACTCCGGGAACCAGACGAAGCTTGGCGACCTGATCCTCACTGAGGGGTTGATCGAGGTTGAGACCCATCATGGCGGCGTCGTTGGTGACCCGAGAACGGCCCACGACCATGTTGGCGATGTTCACTCCGATGTCGCCGAGGAACTGACCTACCCGGCCGATCATGCCAGGCACGTCGGCATTGCGAACGATCAGAAGATGCCGAGAGATCGGTAGTTCGACGTCGTGGCTGAGGATCTCGATCAGCATCGGGCCCTTTCGAGACTGGGTTGCCGCCACCGAGATCTCATGACCGCCGACCTCTCCCGAGACCGTCAACATCGACACGTACTCAGGGCTGTGCTCGGTCGATTCGATGACGAGGCGAATGCCCTTCTCCTCGGCCAGTTTGAGAACGTTCACATAGGAGACGGCCTGGGTGGAAACCGCCCCGAGACCGCCCTTGAGCACTGCCAGTCCAAGCGGGCGCACCTCGACGCCACCGAGACGCCCTGCCGCCGCCACCCTGATCTGGTCGGACGCCCCTCCTGCCAGCCCCATGAACACGCGACCTAGTTGTTCGGCGACCGGAAGGTAGTCACGGACCTCTTCGGCGACCTCTCGACCGAGATCGATATTGACGGCCGACAGGACCAGATCGCCCCGGAGGGCGGCGGAAACCGCTTCGGCCACGTGGGTCCCTGCCTTGTCCTGGGCTTCCACGGTGGACGCACCGAGATGAGGAGTAAGCACGATCTGGGGGAGCTCGAAGAGCGGGCTCTCGGTGAGTGGCTCCGTGGCGAACACGTCGAGAGCGGCCCCGCCGATATGGCCGCTGCGAACCGCCTCGACCAGGGCGAGCTCGTCGACGATTCCACCCCGAGAGGTATTGACGATTCTCATGCCCTTCTTGCACTTGGCCAGATTGTCCTTGCCGAGCAGACCCTCGGTGTCGGCGGTCAACGGCAGGTGGACTGTGATGAAGTCAGACTCCTCGAGCACCTCGTCAAGATCGATGAGATCTACTCCTACTCGTCGGGCCCGATCGCGGCTGATGAAGGGGTCGTAGGCGATCACCTTCATTCCAAAGGCGGCTGCTCGGTGCGCAACCAGGGTCCCGACCCGACCCAGCCCGATGACGCCAAGGGTCTTGCCGTAAAGCTCCACCCCCTGGAAGCTGCTTCGATCCCACACCCCGGACCGGGTCCGAGCATCGGCCTGGGGTATATGCCGTGCCTGGGCGAGCAGCAACGCAATGGCGTGCTCGGCGGCACTGATGGTGTTGGCCTCGGGGGCGTTGACAACCAGGACTCCCGCCCGAGTCGCCGCTTCGAGGTCGATGTTGTCGACCCCGATCCCGGCCCGCCCGATCACACGTAGCCTGGGCGCCGCCGAAATCATCTCGGCGTCAACCTTGGTCGCAGACCGAACGACCAGACCCTCGGCATCCGCCAGCTCGGCCAACAGCGCCGCCCGATCCCAGCCAGAGGCATCGACAACCTCGGCCGAGGTCGACAACTCCTCAATCCCGGCCCTGGCCAATGGCTCGGCTACTACAACTTTCGGTTTCACGGGTCTCCCTTTGGTTCTGGCGGGAAGTTTCGTCCTGTTGAGGCCTCTGAACAAGACGACACTCTCTTGGCCTAGTCTGGCTGCATGGACTGGATTCCCTCAGTGATCATCGCAGCCGTGGACGGATCCGAACAGAGCGACCGAGCTGCAGCCCTGGGCGCTGCAATGGCCCGCGTCCATCATGCTCGTCTGATTCTCCTGACCGTGGTCAGACCCCCCGAGGGCTGGTGGGGCGTCACCGGCGAGCCTCCTACCCCGGCCGCCCTGTCGGAAGCATTGGTCTCCGGACAAAGAGAGGTCCTGGCGGCAGTGGAACACGCCGTCGATCTCCACGATGTCGACTTCACGACGGTGGAGGAGTTGGGTGATCCGACCTCGACGATCGTGGCTGTATGTGAGCGGGAGAAGGCCGACCTCTTGATCGTCGGCCGACGGGGCGCCGGTTTGGTCGAGCGGATGGTCATCGGATCGGTCGCCGACCGGCTGGCCCATCACGCACCCTGCCCGCTTCTGATCGTTCCGTGATAACGGGCCGGGAAGAGTTCGCCTTCGAGGCGGACACGGCCGTCGAACCGGGCGGCGAGAACCTCTTCATCGCCAATATCACCGATCGGTGGTCGATCGGCGGCAGACCCAACGGCGGCTACCTGATGGGCACAATCCTCACCGCCCTTGCCCATCGGCTCCCCCATTCCGATCCGCTTACCTCGACCGGCCATTTCCTTTCGCCGGCCGAACCGGGACCGGCCGAGATCAAGGTGAACGTTGTCAAGGAGGGCCGCAGCCTCTCCACCGCCCAGGCGGTGTTGTCCCAGAACGGCCGTGACCGCCTTGTTGCCCTCGCCACCTTCGGTGTGCTGGCCGATGAAGGTGTCACCCGGGTCGCGGAGAACGCTCCCACTCACGGAGACGATCTGGTCTCCTCGAACAGGCGACCGATCCCATTCCCGATCGCCGAACGGTTCGAATTCGAGATGCCGCCCGAGCAATCGCGGGCTGCCGCAGGCCAACCCGATCACACCGAGGGGCCGGCCGAGTTCGTCGGAAGAATCAGGTTTGCCGATGGGATGCCCGCGGTGCCGGTTGCATTCCCTCTCCTGGTAGACGCCTTCCCACCCACCGTTTTCCGGCTCGGTCTGATCGGTTGGACCCCGACCTTGGAACTGACCGTCCACACCCGAGGACGAGCGGTTCGGGGTCCCCTGACGCTGAGAGTGAGATCCCGTTATTTGATCAATGGTCTGGTCGAAGAAGACGGCGAGTTGTGGGATCAGAACGGTGCCCTGGTTGGCCAGTCAAGACAACTGGCCAAGATC
>CAZPIZ010000266.1:0-3135 GCA_964586615.1 uncultured Acidimicrobiaceae bacterium
CCCCTCCTGAGGCACGAAGGCAACCCTCGAACGCAGCGACCGAAAAGCGACCCGGTTCACCGGGATGCCCTCGATCTCTACAACACCTTCGGCGGGGTCGAGCAAACGGGTTATCAGTTTGGCGAACGTTGTCTTACCGGACCCGGTCTCACCGACCACCGCCACCCGCCGGCCCACCGGGATCTCGACATCCACGCCCCGAAGAATGTCCGGTCCCTGGGGGTATCGGAACGAAAGCCCTCGAAGCACCACCCCCAGCGGCCCGGTGGGGAGTTCGACCCCATCAACCGGGTCGGGAATGTCGATCGGGGAGTCGAGGACCCGCAGCACCCGGCGAACCCCGGCCGCGGCCCGCTGCGCCTGGTCGACCGTCTCCACCAGAGTCTGAATCGGCTCGATCATGAGATTGACCAGGAACAAAAAGGCGAGCAGGGTTCCGGCAGTCGTTCCGCTGGCCGCACCGAGCACTACCCCCACCGCAATGACGGTTGCGGTGATTCCCGCCGCGAACAGCTCGGCCGAGGAGAACAGCAACGCCGACATCCGATTGGCACGATGCTCGGCCTTTACCTGGTTGCTCAGAGCCGATTCGACCCGGGTCAGGGCCGTCTCTTCCACTCCGTGCGCACGAATCACCGACAGCCCGGTGATGGTCTCGCCCATGATCGAGAGCGAATCGGCCACCTTCTCCCGAACCCGGTCGTGTGCCTTCTGAAGAATTCGCTGGAACAGGAGCAGCAGACCGACATAAACCACGATCCCGGCGGCGACGAGAAGGGCGAGCTGCCACCGATAGAAAAACATCACCGCCAGGGCGAGCAAGATCTGGGCGCCCCCGATCAGCATGCCGACGCCGCCGAACTCCATGAAGTCCTGAATGGTGGTGATGTCGTTGGTTACCCTCGAAACCAACGCCCCCCGTCGCTCGGCCTGGACATGAAGGATCGATAGGCGATGAAGATGCCCGAAGAGCTTCACCCGGAGCTCTTTGAGCCCACCGGCTGTAGCGGTGGCGAGCCGCACCAACGCAAATCTCGTCACCAGCCCGGCCAAGGCCAGGAGGATCAAGGCGAGGACGCCTTTGATCACGACTGCCTGGAGATTCGGTCCTTCTTCAACCAGAAGGTCGTTGTCGATGATCTGTTGGACCAACATCGGAACGACCAACTGACCCGTTGTTCCAAGGATTGAGAGAAGTACAGTCACCCCAAGGCCACGAGCCAGCGTCGGGCCTTCTTTGAACGCTCGCCTGAGGGCGCTTCTGGTGGAAATCGGAGCCTCATCCTCCCGTTCGAGTTCCACGACCTTTGTTTCTACGGTCATGCGCTCCTCCGGAGAGCATCTTCCTCGTATGCCCGCAGCAGACGGGCGTACCCGGGAGTGGAGCTCAGCAGTTCCTCATGTGTCCCTTGTGCGACCACGCGGCCGTGCTCGATGAAGACAACCTGGTCGGCCATCACGATCGAGGCTCGGCGGTAGGCAACCAGGACCACGGTCGAGGGCATTTCGGCCGTAGTGAGGCGGCGAAGAATCCCGGCTTCGATCGACGGGTCTACCGCCGAAGTGGCGTCATCCAGCAGAAGCAGACGGGGGTGCCTCACCAACGCCCGCGCCAACGCGATCCGTTGCTGTTGTCCTCCCGAAAGCGTCGTTCCTCGTTCCCCGATACGGGTGTCGTACCCAAGCGGCAGCTTGGCGATGAAATCGTGGGCCCCTGCCACCCTGGCTGCGTCCTCCACCTCCGCTCTGGGAAGGTCTTGTCCCAGGGTGATGTTTCCGGCAACGGTGTCGTCGAAGAGAAAAGCGTGCTGGGGCACGTAGGCGATCTCACCGGAAAGCTCGGAGCGGGCGAAGCTACGAAGGTCACGGCCATCAAGACTTATGTGACCGGTCACCGGATCCCACAGTCGGGCGAGCAACACCATCAGGGTGGTCTTGCCCGATCCGGTGGCGCCAACAATCGCCATGGTGCTGCCCGGATCCGCCTCGAGGTGGACATCCTTCAGCACGGGGACGTCTCCTCCGTAGGAGAAGGCGATCGCCATGCTGTCGATTTCGGCCCCGTCACGGGCAAGTGTCGCCCGCAGATCCCCGTAGTCCACTCGATCGTCGGCTTTCAAAACCTCCTCCACGCGTTCCCAACCGGCCAGGCTCGAGGCCATTTCCCATATCACGTAGCCGACCAGGCGGACCGGGACCGCCGACAGGGAGAACAAGTAGGCGACACTCACCAAGTCGCCCGGGCTCAACACCCCGGCTCGAATGCGAAACGCCCCGAACACCAGCAAAAACACCATCGCCACCTGGGGAATCGAATCAGCAATGACCCGATAGAACGTGAAGCGTCGACCGACCGAAACCAGTTCGTTAGAAAGGGTGGTGGCCCGTTCCGCGAATCGTTCGGTTTCGAAATCCTCCCGGCCCAAGGACTTCACGGTCAGAGCGCCGTCGAAGCTCTCATGGGCGACGTCGCTCACCTCGCTTCTGAGGCTTTGGATCCGCACGAACTGGGTGAAGGTGCTCCAACTCCCCTTTATCTCCAGGGCCACGATGGCGACGACCGATGCCAGGGTGAGGAGACCGAGCCAGGGGTCCAGGGAGAAGATCAGGATCACGGTCCCGACCAGAAGAAGCGTTACCCCGGTTCCGTACGGCAAGGGGCCGAGAATCCATATCGCCTGGCTGGCGTCGGAATCGGTCACCGCCAAAAGGTCACCGGTCGAGCGCCGCGAGATCCAGCCGAGCTTTAGATCGAGTTGATGCCTGATGAGCCGCAATCGGATGTCGGCCTGGGTGTTCTGTTGAAGCCAGGAGGCGCCGAAGCGGCGCATGACGATCCCGATCGCCTTCCACAGCGAAACGCCGAGCACTGCAGCGATGGCGGGAAGCAATCGGCCGCCGATCGATTCGCCCTGGTCGAGAACCGGGATGATCAACCGATCGGTGATCCGTCCAACCACGTAGGCGCTGAGGATGATGGCCGAAGCAAACATCGCCGCTCCGGTGACCGCCCTCACGAAGGGCTTTGGTCGGCGTCGCACGAAGCCCGAGATCAATTTCAAGCCACGGCTGAGAACCTCGAATGGAGACGCGGGCGGTTCACGGGTAGTCATGAGGAGACCCGCACTTTAGAAG
>CAZPIZ010000267.1:0-3124 GCA_964586615.1 uncultured Acidimicrobiaceae bacterium
GAATCTCTGCCTGATCATGGTCCCGCTCACTGGCAAAGCGGGCATGTCGAGCCAGGTCGCAGCCCCGACCGCACTCTCTACCTGCCCTCGCTCCACTCCCGGTCGGGGCAACACCGCAACCCGAACGCGCTCCAACACCTGATCTGCCTTTTCCCAGGTGGGCAATCCGCGGGCGGCGTCGGCGCCAAGGATCAAGACGATGTCTTCGGAAGGGTCAAAGGTCGCCAGAGTGTCGACTGTGTAGGTCCAACCATCCCGATGGACTTCGCGGTCGTCGGGGAAAAAATATGAAACACCCGAGGTTGCGATCTCGGTCATCCGCCACCGATGCTTGGCGGCGCTGACCTTCCGGTCGGCCTTCTGCCAGGGCGAACCAGCGGGCATATAGATGATTCGATCAAGCCCTAGCTGGCGGTAGGCGACCTCGCCTGCCAGGAGGTGGGCGATGTGAGGAGGGTCGAAGGTACCCCCGAGTAGGCCGCTGCGCACACCGACGAGGATAGGAACCACCCAGGCGGCCCCTGTTCTCCCCGCTCTGGCGGGACTGAGCCGGTCTCCGGCTCGGAGGTGGCAGGAGGTAGAGGCGACGGGGATCACCTGCGCCACAAAGCAGGTATGGGAGCGGATCGCTGTAGTGCCCGTCCACCCGCACCGAAAAGTGCAACGCGGCCCGGTCGTGGGCTATCCCTGACCTCCCCACCACGATGCCGGTCTCGACCCTGACACCCTGCTCGACGACGATCTCCGAAAGGTAAGAAACCGACGATCGCAGCCCGCCCCCGTGGTCGATGGTTACCGACCGCATCCCGGCCACGCTCCCGGCAAAGGTCACGAGCCCGGCCCCGGCAGCCCTGACCGAACTCCCGTAATTCGCCGAGAGATCGAGCCCCCAATGCCCTTCGTATCGACCGATGGGGGCAAAGGGCGCCACCACCTCGCCAGGCACCGGTGCTTGCAGGCAAAAAAGGACGGCCAGTTCGACAATCATGTCAACCTCCTCGCACCCGCCTGGCCAACGTATCAACATCGGGGCTCCATGGGAACCCATTTGCCCTCGGCTCGTTCTGACGAAAAGGGCCCGGTAACCTTCCAGGTTCGAAACGCAAAGGACCCTGGATGACGACCCGCATCGGACTCATGGGCTTTGGCCGCATCGGTCGCAACGTATTTCGATTTCTGATCGACCATCCCGATCTGGAGGTGGCGGCCATCGCCGACATCGCCGATCCGGCCGGTCTGACGTATCTGCTGAAGTACGACTCGATCTACGGGCGATTCCCCAAACCAGTCTCCTACAACAACGGCACCCTTCAGATCGAAGAACGCTCGATTGCGTTCCTGGACTCCAAGGCGCCCGGTGACGCCGACTGGAGGTCCCTGGGCGTCGATCTGGTGGTGGAAGCGACCGGCAAGCACCGGACGCTCGAAGAGGCGCGGGCCCATCTCGCGGCCGGGGCCCGCAAAGTGGTTATCGCCTCGACCCCCGAGAAGCCGGGAGAGATCCCGGTGCTGTTGCGAGGCATTAACGACAATGTGTTGACGTCCGATACCGATGTCGTGGCGCTCGGTTCCAACACCTCGAACGCGGTAGCCCCGATCCTGCGGATACTCGACAACGCCCTCGGAATCGACCGGGCCTTCTTCACCACGGTCCACGCCATCACCAACGACCAACGTCTGGCCGACGTCCCCGGCACGGGCTTCAGGAGTTCGCGGGCCGCCGGTGAGAACATCATCCCTGCCGAAACCAACTCGCCGGAGATCCTTTCGCAGGTCATGCCCGAGTTGAGCGGCCGGATCTCGGCGATGGCTCTCAACGTGCCGGTGGTCGATGGCTCCACCGTCGACCTCACGGCCATCGTCCGCCAGCCGACGAGCAAAGAGGCGGTCAACGCGGCCGTGGCGGCCGCTTCCTCGGGGCGGTTCCGCAACGTCATCGAGTTCACTGCCGATCCGATCGTCTCCTCCGACGTCAAAGCCTCGACCTACTCGGGGGTGTTTGACAGCCTGGCAACGATGGTCATGGAGGAAACGATGGTCAAGACCATCACCTGGTTCAACAATGGGTGGGGTTATTCGGCCCGACTGGTGGAGGTACTGGAACTGATGAGCGCCCACCTCAACGACGGCGGTGAGTCATGACGGAACGGTCCATCAAAGTCGCTATAAACGGATTCGGGCGAATCGGCCGGGCCGTCTTCCGAATCGTCGCCCAGCGACCGGAGTCCGGAATCGAGATCGTCGCGATCAACGATCTGGCCGACGACGATGTCCTCGCCTATCTCCTGGAGTACGACTCGGTGATGGGACCGTTCGGGCAAAAGGTGGAAGTCGCCGACGGGGTCATGACGGTTGGCAAACATCGCGTCAAGATGCTGATGGAACGAAATCCGGCCGCGCTCCCCTGGAGAGACCTTGCGATCGATGTCGTCATCGAGGCGACCGGGATCTTCCGAACCCGTGAGTCACTCCAGAAGCACATCGATGCAGGCGCCAAACGGGTGATCCTGACGGTGCCGGCAGACGATGAGATCGACCAGACGGTGGTGCTCGGTGTCAACGACTCAGAACTCGACGACTCCGACGTCATCGTCTCCAACGCCTCCTGCACAACCAACTGCCTTGCTCCGCTCGTCAAGGTCCTGGACGAGGCGTTTGGCATCAAGCGGGGACTGATGACGACGGTGCATGCCTACACCAACGACCAACGGCTGGCCGACGTGCCCCACAAGGATCTCCGCCGGAGCCGGGCTGCAACCGAGAACATCATCCCCACGACCACCGGTGCGGCCAAGGCCGTCGGCAAGGTGTACCCGAAGTTGGCAGGCAAGCTTCACGGCATCGCCATGCGGGTGCCGGTTCCCGACGGATCAACGGTCGACCTAGTGGTCGAACTCGACAAGTCGGTCTCGGTCGAGGAGGTCAATGCTGCGGTGAAGGCGGCCGCCGAGGGGGCGTTGTCCGGGGTCATGCAGTACACCGATGACCCGATCGTTTCCACCGACATCATCGGAAACCCTCATAGCTCCGTCTTCGACGCTGGTGGGACCCAGGTGCTGGGTGGAACCCTGGTCAAGGTGCTGTCCTGGTACGACAACGAGTGGGGCTACTCCAGCCGGGTCGT
>CAZPIZ010000268.1:0-3112 GCA_964586615.1 uncultured Acidimicrobiaceae bacterium
CCCAGAAGGCGACCACCGCCAAGAGCAGCGCCATGAATGCCGCGTAGTAGAGGACCTGCCCGTTCCCGGTGGCGAATCCCAGGACGAGAAACCCGAGGTAGTAAACGGCCACGAACCCGACCAAACCGGGGTTGGCTCGGAGGCGCTCCAACATCGGGCGAGTGTATGGGAGGTGCGGCGGTCGTTTCGGCACGCCCTTACATAAGAGTCGGGAGGTAACCCCGTTCCTTATCGGGAGAGCTGAATTAGCCCGAGGGTATTGCCTTCGGGGTCTTTGAACCAGGCGGCACGGCCCGCCGGGGTGTCGGCGATGCCGTCGACCGTCTTAAGACTTGGAAAGTCGTATTCCTCGAAAACGACGCCGCGAGCTTTCAAATCTGACACCACAGGCTCGATGTCGGTGACCTCCCATCCCGCTTGGGTGTGGCCAGCCCGGTTGGCATTGGGATTTGCGAACACCGTCAACCGGGTGCCGCCGGCGCTCGAGAACATGACGGCCGCGGGGTTCTCGGTCTCGACTACGAAACCAAGTGTCTCCGCATAGAAACGTTTGGCCCGCTCCAGGTCTATCGCCGGCAGAGTGGGATGAACACGAAACTCATTGAGCATGATTGGAAACCTCCTGCCCTGTAACCAAGAACGGCTGATCCGATCCGCAGCGGACGCTACATCTCCGCCGTCGGGCCTGAGGGCTGCAGGGATTGATTTCCGCCCCGATCCTGCAGCGGCTTCAAGCGATCACGTCAACCAGAGTCGGGATCGTCCGTCTCACGGCGTCCGACACCGGACAATGATCGACTGCCCATTGCGCGATCTCGGCCAACTGGTCGGGCCCCATGCTCGCCGCCGACATCCGGTAACCGATCCGCATCGACAATGGCCCGGCGGGAACCGATGGGTCGAGACCAAGGATGCCGCGGTCGTCGGACTCGCTGTCGACCTCGACTTCGCAGGTGAAGCTCTCGATTCCCAGCTGGGCGGCCCGCATGACCGCCAGCGAGGTGACGCAAGCGGCGACGGCCGCCCGCAAATACCAGCCGGGGCTAGGCGCCGAGCTACCACCGCCGACCGCGGTCGGCATGTCCGTCACCAGGACCTCGCCGTTGGGGCCCCCGACGTGGATCCGCAGCCCAGCCTCGATGTGGGCGGTGGCGAGCGAGTCGGTGTAGCGCGCTTCGTCTGGATTCTCGGTCAGGTAAGCGCTGGCGCCCTCGATGGCGGCGCGGATGGCATCGTTCATGCAGGTCTCTCCTCTGTCTGTCCCTTCGGCCATTGACACGGTATTAGCCTGGAAGCAGAGGCGGAGGGCGTGGCTCTTCATAGCGAGGCCAAACTGGAGCGCCCTCCAAACTAAGTGCGGCTCCGTGCCTCGCGACCGCCCTGCCAGGCAAGTCTTCTTGGATCACCAGGAGTCGCTATGCGGGTAGAGAAAAGTGTCACATCCATCTCATGGCTTCCCTCCCAGGCGGTGCAGGGAATCATCGCCTTGCCCTTCGACCTGGGCGTCACTAGATACGATTCACCGCCGCCCGACCAGATCGACGATCTCGAGCGTATGGCTGAGCAGGGAGCGTTCCGGTTCGCCAACCATCTCCGCGCCGTCATCGAGGTCGAAGGCGGGCGGATCGTCGGTTGGGGTCATCGGGGCACGGGATTGATCTCGAAAAGCGAGATGCATTTGGGTCCCGCCCGACTTCGGTTCACCCCTGTTCTCTATCCGATACTGCGGCCGGAGCCAACCCACGATGGGGATGGGGTCACATTCGTGCAGACGGTGGGAGGTCGGACTTCGCTGCCCTCACCGCGGCGTATCGCCGGCTCGACCCGGATCCGTCTTGAGGCCCCGCCGGTTTGGACAACGCTCTCTCTGACGATCTACCCGGACGGGACCTGCACGCACCAGATGACTGGAGCAAGTTCGATTCCGCGCCACTGGGTCTACGACGAGGAAGGACGTCTGGTGAAGAAGTCGGCAGTCATGGATTTCGCCGATTGGTACGGCTCCCCAGAGGAAGGCACCCCCTGGGATGGGCCCGACAGCCCGGTGATGGTCGTGGAGGTCGAATCCGACCTGGAGCGGCGGCTGGCCCAGTTGATGATGAAAGAACCCAACATCACAAGACGAGCCCTGCAAGTAGGGGAAACGCTGGTCAGCCAGGGCCAGCCGGGCGTTGAGATGTACCTGCTCCTGGACGGGGTGCTGGTGGTCGAGGTCGACGGCCATGAGGTGGCCGAAGTCGGGCCGGGGGCGATCCTGGGCGAGCAGGCCGGCCTTGGGACCGGGCTCCGAATGGCGACATTGCGAGCCGCCACTCCAGCAAGGGTTGCAGTGATCCCAAGCGCCAACGTCGACCCGGCCGATCTTGAGGCGCTCGGTGTCGATCGTCGACGTGGGGCCGACCAACCCGCTAGCTAACGCCTAATAGTGGACAGCCGAACTCGCATCCTGTCCTCGCGGCTCACGATCGGCTCGGGCACATTCGCGCCTTAGGGCTCGAACACTTGCGGCCATAAGAACCTGATGTGGCCCGTCTCCGGGGTTGATTTCACAAATCGTGATGATGTGGGTACGAAACGTGAATGACGGGTCGAGACTTGCCTATGTTCCGATCGAGGGACCAGGCCAGCTACGGCGCGGGAAGTGGGGCCTTGGTGAGGAAGGCGTCGAGGACCGCACTAGCGGCCGGCTCGGCCCGCACCACGTAGGAGATGCCGCCTTCGTTGAGGTCCTTTACCGGGAGCGCCATCGAGTCGGTCTCGGACGCCGTTTGCATCACCCAACCGGTGCGGGCCAGGGCGAAGACGTTGGTTCCAGAGTCTGTCGTCAAGTAGGAGCCGACCGCGCTCATCACAAGCGGGCTGCGGACCAGGCCGGAGAGGGAGGAAGCTTCTCCCATGATCTTCAACAACACCTCCCGCTGGCGCCCGGTGCGAGCGATGTCGCCACTGCCTTGTCCCACCCATTGCCCGTCTCGAAACTCCTCGTAAGTCCGCGACCGCGCGTAGGCGAGGGCGGTGGCTCCGTCAACGGTGCTGGTCCCGGCCTCAACCGCCAGACCCGATTTGAGATCACGGGCGGCATAGGGAAAGTCGAGCTCGATGCCACCGAGGG
>CAZPIZ010000269.1:0-3109 GCA_964586615.1 uncultured Acidimicrobiaceae bacterium
TTGGAAGGAGCCGCCTTCTTGGCGGAAGCCTTTACTGGCGGGGATTTCTTGGCGGAAGGCGCCTTCTTGACCGGAACGGCCTTCTTGGCGGTCTTCTTGGACGCGGCTTTTTTGGCGACTTGTTTCTTTTGAGCCATGGGAGAGTGCGTCAGTGTACCCGTCAGGCCGGGTCGGGCTCCCACGTGGCTGCGGTGGTCCGCCAGCGGTCGAAGTGGCGCCGCAGCATGGCCGCCCGGGCCGCCCCGATCCCCTCGACCTCTTCGAGCTCGGACCGACTAGCTCCGAGCATCCCGTCCAACGAACGAAAATGCCCCAGGAGCTGGTCACGGACCGGCTCAGGCAGGCGTCCGACCTTGCCCAGGAGACGGATACCGCGGGGATGGGCGGATTCGTCGAGCTCGGGGAAACCACTCACTTTGCCCACCGTTGCCAGGTCTTCCAGATCCTGATCCTCAAGCACCATCAACGCCTCAAGTGACTCTGAAACCAACTTGGTCCGTTGCGGGCGCAAGTAGTCGTCGAGGGTGGTCGAGAGGATCTGTTCGACACCCCGCACCAGCTCGGCGAGCTGCACCCTGATCAGCCGGGCCTCTCCCCCCAGCGTGACGGTCTGGGTCTCGATCTGATGACCGATGCGTCGAACCAGCTCACCCTGTTGGAGAACATTGACCACCGCTCTGAAGGTTGCCAGACCGGTCACCTCGAGAAGAGTGAGGCGTTCGTCTGCTGCGTCGAGCCGGCGACGCAGCCTTTCCAGGGTTTGCAGGTCCTGATTGGCCCGGGCAGTGAGGACGGTGGCCCGGGCGAGCTCGATCTTGTCCCTTTCGAAGAAGAGAGTGGCGAGCCGCCGGCCTTCACTGACCGCCACCACTGCCTTGCCGGTCTGGACGGCGACCCGCTCGGCGGTCCGATGCCGAGAGCCGGTTTCGTCGGTGGGTATATCGGCGTCAGGAAGGAAGTGAACGTTGGCGGCGAGGATGCGGTCCCACTCGTCGTCGATGACGATGCCCCCGTCCATCTTGGCGAGTTCGGCCAAACGGGGTGGGCTGAAGGCAACTCCCTGCAGCCGAAACCCACCGGAGCTGATCCCGTTGACACCCGGTCCATCACCGAGTACGACCAGGGCTCCGCTGCCCTGCTGGATAATTCGCTCTAAGGCCTGCCGGAGTGGGGTTCCTGGCGCCAGCCGGGCCAGAATTTCCAGCAGTCCGTTGTCAGCGGCGGCCACGGACCCGAGGCTATCACCTAATCCCGGCTCGGAGCATTGCAGACAGGAGATCGAACCTTCCACCCGGCTCGGGGGCAACCACCCGCTCGACCCCCACCCGCTGGGCCTCCTCCAGTCTTCGCTGGTGATAGGCCACCGATCTGACCTCCCCGGAAAGCCCGATTTCACCCCAGGCAGCGGTGGACCCAAGCGGTTGGCCGGTGAGAGATGAGGCCAGGGCCAGTGCCAGCGCCAGGTCACAAGCGGGCTCATCGAGACTCCAGCCACCGACAACGTTCACATAGACCTCCATGTCTGAGACCTTGAGGCGGGCGTGGCGGTTGAGCACGGCCAGAATCTGGTGGACCCGATTCGAATCGACCCCCCTGACCGACCTTCGAGGGGGGAAGGCCCGGCTCAGGTCGGTGAGGGTCTGAATCTCCACCAGAATCGAACGCCGGCCCTCGACGGCCGGAAAAACCACCGTGCCCGGGACGTCATGGCGCCAGTCCTGAAGAAAGGCCCGGGAGGGGTCGGCTATCTCGGCCAAACCGTCGGCCGACATCTCGAACATGCCAACCACGTGAGTGGCCCCGAAGCGGTTCTTCATGCATCGCAACGCCCGCAACCCGTGATCGGGATCTCCTTCGAAGGCAAGAACCACATCGACCATGTGCTCGAGCAGCTTGGGCCCGGCCAGCGACCCATCTTTGGTCACGTGGCCCACAAGGATGATCGGCACCTGGCGTTCCTTGGCGAATCTGATCAGCCGGGCAGCGCTTTCCCGGACCTGCGAGGGTCCCCCGGCGGCACCGTCGCTTTGGCGAGACGACACGGTCTGTATCGAGTCGACCACCAACAAATCGGGGCGCATCTCATCGGCGGCGGCGATCACCCGATCGAGATCGTCGTCGGCCAGGAGCAAGACCCGATCTCTTGATTCGGGCCAGCTCATGTCACCTGCCCCATGAATGAGACGGTCGGCTCGCAACCCGACCTGCTGAGCCGATTCTTCGGCGGTCACGACCAATGACCGCCCCCCGCTTTCGGCGATCTCCATCGCAGCCTGGAGAACAAGTGTCGACTTTCCGACGCCAGGTTCACCACCGATCAAGACGACCGATCCCGCCACGAGCCCACCCCCCAGGACCCGATCGAGTTCACCGATTCCGATCGTCCGCCGAATTTCTCCGCCTTCCCGGACCTTGCCGAGCGGCACCGGTTCCGGCGCCATCACCCGGCGGTGACGGGACTCGGCCTCCTCGGTCAAAGGCTCGGCGGCATTGCAGCTAGGGCAAAAACCCATCCATTTGCCGGAGCTGTAGCCGCAAGAAGAGCAGCGGTAGGTCATAGGCCCGAGGGTATCGGAGCCATGGGACAGGAGAGGGATTGCCTCGCCGACGAGGAGCCGTCAGATGGTCCCTGAGCTCCCCACCTGGAGCGGGGCCGGCACGGCCGGGAGCATGAGTGAAAAGACCACCACACCATCCCGCCATTGATAGATGAGGTCGCCTCCCATCCGACGGGCCAGAGCACGGGAAACAGAAAGACCAAGGCCGACCGGTTGGGGCTGGCCTTCGGGTCGCACCGCCAAGAAGGGCTCGAAAAGGACATCGCCCCGCTCGGTGGGAATGGCCGGACCGTCGTTACGCACTTCCACCGTTACGAACTGATCGTCAACGTGACCGGCTATTTCCACCAGGAAGCGCGCATTGCGGCGGGCATTGTCGAGAAGATTGAGCAGGATTTGAGTGATACGAAGCCCGTCTCCCAGGCAAGCACCCAAGCCGGTTTCCGCCCTTAGCTCCAGGCGAGGGTCAATGGGGGATGAGGCGATCAGTTTGGCGACGAGCGGGTCGAGGTCGGTCGGTTGCAATCTAACGGTCAGGGCATCGGCCGAAA
>CAZPIZ010000270.1:0-3106 GCA_964586615.1 uncultured Acidimicrobiaceae bacterium
GCGGCGGTCCGTTCCTCCGGCCCGACGAGGGTGATGACGTAGGCCTGGCGGGTGGGAACGTCCATCTGCGAGAGGGCGGTCCTGGCGAGGAGGAGCCCGGCGGCGACGGGGAGATTGGGGGCGAAGGCGACGGCGGTGAGGAGCAGGTTGGAGGGGAGGTGGGTGAAGACCATCGTGTTGAGTAGACCCCAGCGGCGGGCGAGGATGGGGGCGACGAGAAAGGAAAGGGTCTGGATCACCCCGATGGCAGCGAACAGGACTCCCACGTTGGCAGTGGTGGCGTCGAAACGGTCGATGAGCCAGAAGGCGATGAAGGTCTGAACCACGAACCCCCCGCCGAAGGCGTCGACGGCGAACAGACCGGCCAGCCGGGTGACGGCAGGCCGCGAGGGGCCTAACGGCGCACCTCTGGAGCGGCGGCCGGCCACCTCGACCGCCGGAGTCAGCCTGCGGGCGATGATCACCCCGATAGCCGCGATGGGGAGAAACAACAGGAACCAAACCCGATCCGTTGGAGCGCCGTCCCATACCGTCCGTGCGAATTGGGGGAGAGCGGCGGCGAGCGCCCCCAGTGAACCGGCGGCGGCGGCTATGGCGTTGTACCAGCCGAACCCACTGGCGAGGGCGTTGGTATCAAGCCGTCCGGCGAGCATTGACAGCTCGAGCGACGTGAATGGGCCAGATTCGATCACCTCGACGGAGAGGGCACCGGTGAGTGCCACCAACACCAGCAACCACAGTGGGGCCGTGCTGGCAAAGACCGCCCCGGCCACTCCAAGGGCTAGATAGAGCAACTGATAGCTGTGGCGACGCCCCCAGCCGTCGGCCCAGCGGGCGACCGCCAACTGGGCGATGACGGTGCCGGTCACCAGCGCCCCCAGCACCACTCCCACCTTGATCGCCGACAGGCCCCGGTCGGCGAGCGCTGAGGCCAGTAGCACCGACCCAAACCCGTACCCGAATGCTCGATTCGCCTGGGAGGCGAGCACGAGCCGGACGTCAGGTTCTATCGACACCTAAAACCGTCCATCCGGATCGGAGCCTCCTTCATTGATGCTGTAACCGTGGTTTCGTCAGCCTTGCCATGGCGAAGGTAATAACCTGTAACCGTGGTTGCAACAGAGAACTGGGTGTTTCTCGTCTACCAGCTTCCCCGAGAACCCTCCACCCCCCGCATTTCGGTATGGCGCAAGCTGAAGCAGCTGGGTGTGGCTCAGCTGAGTGACGGTCTGGTGGCTCTTCCCCACGATGCCTCGACCAAAGAGCAGCTCGAATGGGTTGCCCATGACGTCACCGAAGCTGGCGGCGAAGCGTCAATCTGGATCACCACTCCCACCGTCAGACGGTTTGGCCGCAACTTGGCTGAGTCTCTGGCCAATGAGCGGGCGGCGGAGTACCGAGAGGTGTCCGAGCAGGCCGAAGGTCTTCTAACTGGCGGATCGGTGGAGCAAAAGCGTGTGCTGCGAAGCCTCAGGAGCGATTACCGGCGGATCGAACGACGGGACTACTTCTCAACGCCTGAAAAGGACGAGGCTAGGAACGCCATCGAGCGGCTGGCCGCCAGTCTTGAGCCGGAGACGGCCCCTTGAGGTGGGCCACCCGCGCCGGGGTCCATGTCGACCGGGCCGCTTCGGCCTGGCTCATCCACCGGTTTGTTGACCCCGAGGCTGTGTTCGTCTTCGTTGACGATCCCGACGACGTGCCGGCCGACGCCACCCCTTTCGACATGATCGGAGTCGAGCTCACCCACCACGGCGACCACGTCACCTTCGAGACCATCCTCGATCGGCACGGCCTCGAAGATCCGGTCCTCCACCAGTTGGGACGTATCATCCATGAAGCCGACATCGCCGACGACCTCTACGATGCCCCCGAAGCCGCCGGCCTGGACGCCATGATCCGCGGCCTCTCCCTCACTGAGACCGACTCCGATATCCTCGCCGTCACCCACCAACTCTTCGACGCCCTCTATGGCTGGCTCCACCGGCGGCACTCACCCTGACTCCGAAATCTCAGGCCGCTTCGGGGACCCGCTCGCCTGGCTTCTTGCGACCAGTTGGCGACTTCTCTGCGGGGAGGGGCCCGGTTAGCGTCCGGGAGTGATGGACAGCCACCGTCACGACACCGAGCGACCCAATCACCATGATGGTGAGAAGCGAGGCTTCATCCACCGTCTCCGTCACATCATGTCCCACGATAACGACCACGGCTCCGCACACGGTGGCCTGCGCGACACGAGTGCGGCGGGCATCCGTGCCAGCAAGATCTCCCTGATCGGTCTCGGTGTCACCGCCGCCCTGCAGGCGGTCATTGTCGCCTTTAGCGGTTCGGTTGCTTTGTTGTCCGACACATTGCACAACCTGGCAGACGCCCTCACCGCCATTCCTCTCTGGGTCGCCTTCTCGCTGGGACGTCGCCGACCCACCCGTAAATACACCTACGGCTTTCACCGAGCCGAAGACGCAGCCGGGCTTGTCATCGTCCTGGCCATCGGCGCCTCCGCTGCCCTCGTCATCTGGGAGTCGGTACGCCGACTCTTTGAGCCCCGCCTCATTGGCCACATCCCTTGGGTGATCGCCGCCGGCCTCATTGGCGCGGCCGGCAATGAGCTGGTCGCCCGGTACCGGATCCGGGTCGGACGCAGCATCGGATCCGAGGCGCTGGTGACCGATGGACAACACGCCCGCACAGACGCCCTCACCTCCCTAGCCGTCGTCGCCGCCGGAGTGGGCGCCGCCTTCGGCGCCGCTTGGGCCGACCCGGTCGCCGGCCTCGTCGTCGCCGCCGGCATCCTCTGGCTCCTGGCACGGTCCGCCAGACGCATGACACGGAGACTCCTCGACGGTGTCGAACCCGAGCTTGTCTCGGCCGCAGAGGCTGCCATCGTCGGCGTCGAAGGTGTCCGCGACACCGCCGACCTCAGGGTCCGCTGGCACGGCCACCAACTTCACATTGCGGCCTCCATCGCTGTGGACCCAAACCTCACCGTAACCGCCGGACACGACACCGCCCACACCGTCGAACACGCACTCCACCACGCCTTCAATTTTCCAGTCGTCGCCATCATCCACATCGACCCCTACGGCATGACGGAAGCCCACCAAAC
>CAZPIZ010000271.1:0-3098 GCA_964586615.1 uncultured Acidimicrobiaceae bacterium
CCGTTGCGGTTGTCGCGGCCGCCATCCCAGACCGCGAAGGCAGTGTCGATCGGGGTGGACCCGGTGAACGCCGGTTGGAGGGCATCGGGAGTGGCAAAGCTCCGGCTCATCACCACCGTCCAGGCCCCATTCCGGTATACCCCGTTGCCCATGACAACTTGAGAATCGGCCGGGGTGAGGGTGCCGAAGCCGCCAGCCACCAGGTTCTGGACCGGCCCGGCCGGAGCCGCCATCGGATTGCCGACCGCCCGGGCCGGGTAAAAGAGGTCGTCGGTCGACGGATACAGATCCACATACCCGGAGGCGGGCTGGGCGGGTATTCCCTGCTGGCTGTCAGCTCGCCACTGCCAGATGTTGACGCCCTGATCGGCCTGGCCCATGCAGATGGCAGGCACGGCACTTCCAGCCACAGCCGGGAACTGAACCGCAACCGCGTCGGTGTAGTCCTCCGGCCGGGCCGATCCGAGATCGGCGGTGGGATCGGCCCACTCCAGCATCACAAATAGTTGGTCCTCCCAATTGAGAGCCCGCACTGCCACCCGGGTCACATCGCCTCCCCCCATGGGTGGAGTGACCTGCTGGGGGGTCATCGCCAGCCACATGACCGGAACCGCCTGCCAGATGGCGGTGGTGCCATCAAGCCCCGGATCCTCAGTCACCTTGAAGGCGCCTATCAGCGGGGTCTGAGCGATCGCCGGGTTGGCATCGGCCATCCTGAGCAAGGTGGCGATGGCGATCGCCGCTACTGCGAACCCGACCCGTCGGCGCCGGGTCACGGCCGGTCCGTTCCGGGAAGCGGGCAGGGTCCGCATCCCATTTCCTCGGGTGGATCCTGAGGGAGTGGTCGATCTGCCTGCTCGGCGGCGACGACCCCGCTGGCGGCCAGATCGGCTTCGATCCAGGCCGCGGTCAGGTCTCCCAGCGCCCGATAGAAGGGGTGATCGGCGACCGCCGCCACCCGGCGACCGAAACCCGGCCCCCAGCATCCGAGGTGGTCGCGCAGGAAGGCGGACCGGGTGCTCTGGCAGACCTCCACCTCCTCGGGCCCGAGATGCCCGAGGGCATGAAGCTCCTTGCGGGAAAGCAGGGCGCAGAACTCCAGCTCAACCACGATGTGGTCGGGCCGCTCCCTCTCCTCTCCTCCGGCGGTGAGTCCGTGGGCCCGATAGAACCCGGCGATATCGGCCAGCAGACCGACCTGGTGGAAGAGGTCGTCGCCCCGGTAGGCGGTCTCGTATCCGGGAGCATCCTGGGAGGCGATGGGAGGGAAGAGGCGGAGATGGGCGGGGGTGAGATCGTCACAGGAGCCGGGTGCGGCCGCAGCCAGGGCCTCGATCAGGTCCGGCAACGGCTCCGGGGCGTCGAGGGCGAGAGCAGCCGGGAGAAGTTCGTGCTCGATCTGCTCCCAACGGACCCGCGTGGGAAGGGCCAGGCCATGGGTGCAGAGGCTGTAGAGGACCGCCCGGCCGGCTGCCTCAATCAGACTGGCTTCTGGGGCAAGGGTGACGGTCATGAAGTCCTCACAGCGAGTTGATCTTCCCGGGACGTTCGTAGAGCGGCTCCTCGACCTGCACCCGCACGATCTCGTTGCCGTGTTCGTCATACCCGATGGCGGTGTCATCGAAGATCTCGAAGGGCTCCCCCCCGACCGTGATCTCGCTCATCTTCTCGCCCTGTTCGACCTCGAACGAGAAGATGATCTGCTGGGTGACCCGGAACAGCTGGAGCACCGCCAGCAGGCGGCGGGAGGGGCGGGTGTACCGGTCGATGGCCCGTTCGACCCCGGGTCCGAACATCTGGTGCAGATAGTCACGGGGCACCCAGCGGGGAGGGATGTAGTAGATGTTGGGCTGGGTTCCGAACTGGGGGTAGAGCGGCAAGGCCACCTGCTCCTCGTGGACCAGGTAGTAGAGAGGGTGGTCTGGATTCCGGGTCCAGGTGCCGTCGGCTTCAACCCCGACCAGCCCTTGCAGGCGAATCTTGCCCACACACGCCGCCATGCAGCGCGGTTCCATCGGCATCCCGTTGGTGAGAGGGTCGGACCCTTCCACCCGGGGGAAGCAGCCGATGCACTTCTCGCTGGTGCGGGTGGTGGGCCGATACATCATCTTCTTGTAGGGGCAGGCCTCGACACACTTGCGGTAGCCGCGGCAGCGTTCCTGATCGACCAGCACGATCCCGTCCTCGGGACGCTTGTAGATGGCGTTGCGAGGACAGGCCGCCAGGCAAGCCGGGTAGGTGCAGTGGTTGCAGATGCGGGCCAGGTAGAAGAACCACCCGGCGTGCTCGGGGAGGCTGGTTCCTTCCGCCTTGAAGGCGGTGGCGTGGTCCTCGAACCGGTTGGGTCCCTTCCACTCATCTTCAGTGGGGATATAGCCCAGGGCATATTCGCCCACCGGGGCCGCCTCAAAGATGGTGCTTCCTTCGTACTGTCCGTAAGGGGACCGGACCGGTTCATCGTTGGAAGCATCCCAGACCTGGTCTCCGGGGTGGGCCTGCTCGAGCAGCTCGAGGATGTTGACGTCCCAATGGCGGGGATAGCCGCCGTAGGGCTTGGTCTCGACGTTGTTCCACCACATCAACTCCTGGCCAGGGGAGAAGGTCCAAGTCGACTTGCACGCCATGGTGCAGGTTTGACAGGCGATGCAGCGGTTGATGTTGAAGACCGCGGCGAACTGACGGCGGGCGCCACCACCTTCGAAGCGATACTGCATGTCACGCCCGAGCTGCCAGTTGTAGACGGTGGTCATGGGCGGCTCCCGTAGACCCCTGCGATCACCGACCGCACGAAATCGGGACCCCGCCGGCGCAAGACCGCGTGGGGGGCGACGTAGGCGGACGACTCGAACAACCGGGCTACCTCGGTGGCGGTGAACCCGGCCAGGGCGAACTCCTCGACCATGCAGGTGGCGAACTCCTTGTCGGCATCGACCGCAGAGCTGGTCGGGAACCCGACCCCGACCAGGGCCATCGGGTCGTCCGACTCGAGAGGCTTTTGGTTAACGCCGCTCACGAAATCTGTCCCTTGATGGTCACGAGACTGCCGGTGAGGTAATTCTGCATGGTCCTGCCTTCGTTACCCGGACTCTTGGGAGTCG
>CAZPIZ010000272.1:0-3084 GCA_964586615.1 uncultured Acidimicrobiaceae bacterium
TCACCGGCCAGATCCAGGTCGAAGGTTGCGGCCGCCATTCGGAGAGCGTCCATCGGCAGAACCCGGTGCTTGGCGGCCTGCTCCAGGAGGGCATAGGTGGCTGCCGGCAGTTCTCGATAACTTGCCATCGAAGATTTGAAGGTGTTGAGGGCATCGACGGCAGGCAGGTCGCCATACCAGAGCAGACAACAAATCTCCTCGAAGGTGGCGTTGGCTGCGAGCTCCTCGAGCGGGAACCCGCCGATGATGAGCTCGCCCTTTTGACCGTCGACGCTGCTGAGGGACGTCTCGGCCGCAACGATTCCTTCTAATCCAGGCTTATACGTACTGTCCGTAGTCACGTCGGCGATGGTAGGAAAGGGATCCGGCCGTGGCGAAAATGAGGTGGCCTCTGATCGTCGTGCTGGGAGCGGTGGGACTGGTCTGGTTGGGCCAGGGGATCGGCCTGATCGGCGGCAGTTTCATGAGCGGAGAACCGCTCTGGGCTGGGATCGGCGGCGCAATGCTGCTGACAGCGATAGCGCTGACCACCGGTGCCCGCAAGCGCGGCTAGCCGCCTCCGACGTCGTCGGGAAGAATCGAAACGCCCTTATCGGCCGGTGAGGACTCCCGAAACACGGAAATGTGGCCTGAGGGCTCCAGATACGCCAGTCTCACCTCCCCGAGAAACTCGATGCCTTTATCTCGTAATCCCATGAGGACCTCGGACTGCGACAGGTTCTCTTGGTCCAGGGCTTCGGCCAGCAGTTCTCCATCCCGCACTAGGAGGACCGGCACGCTCTCGATCAGCTGTTCGATCCGCTTGTGTCGCTCGGTAAGCCTCACTAATGCTCGCTCGAGGGCGACCACGGCAGTGATGACGATCAATCCGTGAAGGACAGGGACGTCGGCGTAAAACATCGGATCCCCAACCGCCGAACCCAGCGCCACGATGATCACGAGTTCGAAGGGCGAGAGCTGCCCCAGGCCCCGCTTGCCCAGGACCCTGATCAGGCCGAGGGTGTAGAGATACATCACGACAGTCCGGAGAACTATCTCCAGGACCAACTCGACGGACAGATCGCCTAAGAAGATTCTCTCGAATTCCATCTCACCAAGCTAACGACGAGGCCCCCCACCTTGACGGGTAGGAGGCCTCAATCGAACCGAATTGTCTGCCAATTGTCGGGGATGCCAATTACCGAACGATGCCAACTACCGAACGATGCCAACTACCGAAGGATCGTTGTTTCATCGGGCGGCAGGGTCGGATCCGGCACCGAGTCAACCGTGCGAGCGGTCGCCAGCCGCTGGACCTGGATCGTCGGTGACAGCCACGCACTCAGAACGGCAATGGCGCCCACCGCCGCGTACAGCCAGCCAACCCGTTCGTCGCCCCCTAGAGCGGCGGCCAATGAATCGGGCTCGATCGCGTACACCAGGCCGAAGGCCAGCGCCATCAAACCCAGAGTGGTCAAACCGCTCCGGCTCCCGAGGACAGTCCCGGCTGCTCCGAGGAACAAGAGACCTGCCACCAGATGCAGCAGGGCCATGAGCAGGGTGTGGTCGATGCCGAGGACGGAAGTGGTTTCACCGGTCAGCGACTCGAAACCGACTCTCAGGGTTGCAACCGCCCCCATCACGGTGAGAAACAGGCCGATGACACCGGCCACGATCTGGGAAGGGCTCCAGGTCTTGCGGTCGACCACCGTCCGCGTCTCGGCCTGACGGACGGAGTCATGTTCGTGGGAATGGATCGTCATTTGTTCCTCCATACGAGTAGTCGGAGGATGAGTACCCACCACCGTTGACTTTCAAACGTCAGCGGACGGCCGGTATGACGGCCGTTCCCACTAATTCGACGAGGGCTGCCGGGTCAAACAACTCCCTAACCCCGAACAGGGCCATCGCCGGGTAGTGACGGCCAAAAACCTGGCGGTAGGCCTCCCCCAGCTCCAAGCGAAGGCTCCGATAGGCGTCGACCTCGGTCACAAAGATGTGGAGGTTGATGAGGTCGTCGCGAGACGCCCCCGTGCTTTCCAATGCCAGGGCAACGTTGCGACACGCCTGGGCAAATTGGTCGAGGAGGTCGGTGGCGATGGTTCCGTCGGGCCGGTGCCCGGCCTGCCCGGCCAGAAAGACCGTCTGCCCCGGTTGGGCAACGGCCGCGTGGGAGAAGCCGATCGCCTTGGGGAGTTCCGGCGGATTGATGAACAAATGGCTCATCGCCCGGTCCACTGGGGCCGCTGCCCGTTCTTGAACGCCTCATAGAAACGGCGGTGATCTTCGCCCGTCATCAAAAGAGCCTGAGTCCACGCCTCGAGCTCGATCGAAGCCGCCAGATCCATGTCGAGTTCCCGGGTTAGCAGTGACTTGGTCGAACCGATTGCCCAGGTTGGGCCACTGGCAAGTCGATGGGCCAGCCCTACTGCCTCGTCCATCAGGCCATCGTCTCCGACCACACGGTTGGCGAGACCGATGCGTTCGGCGGCCACCGCCGGCACTGCTTCCCCGAGCAGGAGCAGCTCGGTCGCTCGCCCAAGACCAACCAGCCGGGGCAACAGATAGGCCGCCCCCATGTCGGCACCTGCCAGACCAACCCGGGTGAAGAGAAAATGAAAGGCCGCCGACTCGGCCATGACCCTGAGATCGGCTGCAAGAGCGATCACGGCCCCGGCCCCGGCTGCCACCCCGTTGACGGCGGCGATGATCGGAATCGGAATTTCTCTCATCCTTTGCACCACCGCCCCGGTCATGCGGGTGAATTCGAGAAGGCCCTTCGAATCCGTGGTCTGGAGGGCACCGATGATCTCGTTGACGTCTCCCCCCGAACAGAACCCGCGCCCGGTACCGGTGACGACCAGCACCGACACATCGCCCCGGTGGGGCAGTTCGGTCAGAAGGTCGCGTAGATCGGCGTAGACGTCAAAGGTCAACGCATTGAGCTGCTCGGGCCGATCGAAGGTGACGGTTCCAACACCATCGACCACCCCGAACTTGAAGTGGTTCCACGACTCCGTGAACGGCGCCGAGCCTCGGTAAGGGGCCATCGATCCGGAAACCTTAGGTTCTGGGCCGCGGAAACCACGGCCTATAACCTTAGGT
>CAZPIZ010000273.1:0-3081 GCA_964586615.1 uncultured Acidimicrobiaceae bacterium
TCGGCTGGAGTGCTCGAATCCGCCAGGGTTGGTCCCGAGCCGATGGTGGAGGCGTCGGCACCGACGACATCGGCGATGAGCAGTGTCACTGTCGGCGCTCTGGTGCTGGCTAACAGACCACCGTTCTTGAGAGCGGAGAGGTGTCTGCGGACGGTGTTGATCTCTTCGATAGGCAGCCCTGCTCGAAAGAGATGCCGGTAGGTCGTCACCAGGTCGGCCAGGGTCAGACCATCAATGGGAACCTCCGCGAGGGCTGAGGCCCCGCCCGAGACCAAAACCAGCAGGGTTCCTCTGGCCCTGGCTGCCTCGACCATGACGTTCCGCCCGGCCTGCAAGGAGGCGACATTCGGGATCGGATGGCCGCCTTCGAGGTAGCGCAACCTCGGAGGTGGCGACCACAGGCCACATGACACCACGACCCCGCCAACCAGTCGGTCCTGCAGGACCTCGACCGCACCTTGGGCCATGGCTGGTGCTGCTTTGCCGATTGCAATCAATGTGACAGGACCTTCGAGATGCCTGTCCTCGAGATCTGCCGTAACCGCCCGGCGAGGATCGACCGCGGCCAACCCTCGACGGAAAGCCTCTTCGAATGTCATCCGCACCTTGGAGACGAGGCCCCGCATTCAGCCGACGACCACCTGGACCAACCACCCGGCAGCGAGGCCGTAAAGACCGGCCACCAGGTCGTCGGCCATGATGCCGCCGGATATCCGCTCGGCAGCGGCCACGCCTGGAAAGGCCTTCTTGGCGATATCGGCTGCTCGGAACACGACCCAGGCAACGATGGCGGCCACGGGGTTCAGCCCGATCGTGGCCAGGAAGGTGCCCGCCGCCTCGTCGATCACGACCCAGCCCGGATCGTCGTCCCCGAGCTTGAGCGCCTGGATCGACCAAAACCCGAGCACGATCGCCGCACCAAGAGCGGCCAACCGGCCGTAGAAGGGCGGCACCAGGAAGGAGATCACCAGGGCCAGCAACGCTCCGACCGTTCCCGAACCCCGATGAGACCCGCGCACCCGACCGAGGATCAAACCCGAACCGAAGAAGGAGGCGATCAGGCGGGCCATGGGATGAGAGGGTAAACGAGCAGAACCATCGACCTCAGACCACAATGCCGAAACCCCGACGAACAGGCATATGCAACCCGAAGACCTCGCCCGACTGAACGTTCCGTCCGATCCGCAGGTCCACCCCGACGGTCAACGGACCGCTTTCGTGCTCAACCGGATCGATCTCGAGGAGGATGGCTACCGCCGCCAGATCCACCTCCACGATGGCGAGTCGGTGCAGCAATTCACTACAGGGCAGATCGATGCCCTGCCCCGCTGGTCTCCGGACGGGAAGCGTCTTGCATTCCTGCGGGCGACCGATGTCAAGAAGCCGATTGCGCAATTGGCGGTCATGCCGGCTGCTGGGGGTGAGGCCCGATTGCTGACCGAGTTCGGTCTTGGGGTCGAATACCTGACCTGGTCGCCCGATGGACGTTGGATCTGCGTGGTAGCCAAGTCATGGGCCCCCCAAGTGGCCGACCTGACCGACGAGGAACGGGGACGGCGGGCCAAGCGGATATCAACCTTTCCCTACCGCTTCGACAACCGGGGATGGCTCCACGACCGCTATCGACAACTCTGGTTGGTGGATCCGGGTGGAAGCGAAGAGCCCCGCCGTCTCACAGATGGGGATTTTGACGAGTCGATGCCGGCCTGGCATCCCGACGGTGACAGGATTGCCTTTGTCACCGACCGCGGTCCGCGCCGGGGCCTCGACCCGGGCAGCGATGTTTACGAGGTTGCCCTCGATGGCCAGCTGACCAGGCCCGTCGAGAGGGGAGGATGGCTGCTGCCGGTCTACTCACCTGAAGGTCGTCTGCATCTGATCGGGGACCCCCAGCTTGACTACCCGCGGCTCCAAGGTCTCTGGAAGGTTGGGGAGGACGGCGTTCCGGAGAACCTCTTACCGGATCTGGATCGCTCGTTGTTCTCGTTGGGAGGCGGAGCTTCAGCGCTGCCGAGGTGGTCGGATGGTCTGCTCTACTGCGTTGTCGAGGACTCGGGCCGGTTTGAAGTTTCCCGCTTCGCGCCCGACGGTGGCAGGGAGTCGGTGATGGCAGGCGATCGCCTTGTCACAGGTTTCGACGTTGGCCCGGGGGGGCGTTTGGTGGCAGCGGTTTCGTCGCCGACCGAGCCAGGGGAGATTGTGTCGGTTGTGGGTGGTGACGAGCAAAGACTCACCTTCTATTCGCCTCAGAGTGGTCTTGTGGTCCGACCGACCGAGCACTTCCGGGCACCGTCCGGTGATGTGGACCTCGATGTGTTCGTTCTGACACCGGAAGGGGAAGGGCCGTTCCCGGTGCTGCTCAACATCCACGGCGGGCCGGCCGCCCAATACGGATTCGGCTTCTTCGACGAGTTCCAGGTTTATGCCGGAGCCGGTTACGCCATTGTCGCCACCAATCCCCGGGGCTCATCCGGGAGGGGGCTCGACTTCACCCGGGCTGTGGTGGGAGATGATTGGGGCACCGTCGACCTCGCCGATATCAACGCCGCCCTCGAGGCTGCTCTGGATCGATTCCCCCAACTCGACCGCAATCGGATCGGAATCATGGGAGGGTCTTATGGAGGGTTCATGACGGCTTGGGCGATTGCCCACGACCAGAGGTACGGATCGGCCATTGTCGAAAGGGCATTGCTCTCCTTTCCATCCTTTGCAGGTACGTCCGATATCGGTCCGTTCTTCGGTCCCAACTACATCCAGACCACCGACCTGGGCCCGATGTGGGAAAAGAGCCCGTTGTCGGTGGCGGATCAGGTTCGTACTCCCACCCTCATGATCCATTCCGAAGAGGATTACCGCTGTCCGATCGAACAGGCCGAACAGTTTCTGATTGTCCTCTGGCAGAACGATGTCGCCGCCGAGATGATCCGCTTCCCTGGGGAAGGCCACGAGCTCTCCCGCAGCGGCAAACCCAAACACCGGGTGGAGCGTTTCCAAGCCATCCTCGATTGGCATGAGAGACACCTGAAGTGAGTACCAAGTACTTGGTACTGAGGACTGGGTACTAGGTACTCTGCGCCCATG
>CAZPIZ010000274.1:0-3052 GCA_964586615.1 uncultured Acidimicrobiaceae bacterium
TGGCTGACACCGCTGCCCGGCGACGGGCGCTTCGTCGGTTGGTGAGCGGAGGGGTAGTCCGCAGTCAGGCCGAACTGGTTGCCGCTCTTCAGGAGCAGGGCTTCGACGTGACCCAGGCCACGGTTTCACGGGATCTGGCGGCCATGGGTGTGTCAAAGAACGGTTTGCGATACGTGCTGGGGGGCCGCAAGGTCGACCACGGCCATCTAGCCCGGACGATCTCGACCTATGTCGAGACGATCGCCGTCTCAGGCAATCTGGTCGTCCTGCGTACTTCTCCCGGAGCCGCCCAGGTGGTGGCGGCGGCCCTGGATGCGGTCGGACTGGAGGGTGTCATCGGAACTGTGGCGGGTGACGACACCGTTCTCGTCATTGCCGCCGTTGCCGACGGTGGATCTGAATTGCAACGCAAGCTGGAACAGATCGGAGAATCCAGATGAAGGTAGTGCTGGCCTACTCGGGCGGTCTCGACACCTCGGTGATCCTGGCTTGGCTCATCGAGGAGAAGGGCGCCGAGGTGGTCACCTACACGGCCGACGTGGGCCAGGGCGAGGAGGTCGAAGAGGCCCGGGCCAAAGCATTGGCTACCGGTGCGGTCGACGCCGTGGTGGAGGACCTGCGCGAGGAGTTCGTACGCGATGCCGTGTTTCCGGCCATCCGGGCCAGCGCCGTCTACGAGTGGTACTACCTCCTGGGCACCTCTCTGGCTCGCCCCATCATCACCCGCGGAATGATGAGGACCGTCAAGGCGATGGGCGCCGACGCCATCTCCCACGGTGCCACCGGAAAGGGCAATGACCAGGTCCGCTTCGAGTTGTCCGCCTTCGCCCTGGATCCCAACATCAGGGTTATCGCGCCCTGGCGGGAATGGAAACTCCGGGGAAGGGCAGACCTGGTCGAGTACGCCCGTGAGCGCGGCATCCCGGTTCCGGTCACACCCCAAAGGCCGTACTCGATTGACGCCAATCTGCTCCACATCTCCTACGAGGGGGGCGTGCTCGAGGATCCATGGGTGTCGCCTCCAGCGGGGATGTTCAAGCTGACGGTGGACCCGGAATTGGCGCCCGATGAGCCCGAAATCGTCACCGTCACCTTCGCGGCAGGCAATCCGGTGGCGATCAACGGAAAGGAACTGGAGCCGGTGAGCCTGCTGACCGAGGCAAATCGGCTCGGTGGCAAACACGGAGTGGGTCGGGTCGATATCGTCGAGAACCGTTTCGTGGGCATGAAATCGAGGGGCGTTTATGAGACCCCCGGGGGGACCCTGCTCCACCATGCTCATCGGGCGGTCGAGTCCATCACGCTCGATCGTGAGGTCGCTCACCTGCGTGACGAGCTGGTGCCCCGCTACGCCGAGATGGTGTACAACGGCTTCTGGTTCGCACCGGAGCGGCGAGCATTGCAGGCCTTTATGGACGAGGTCCAGAAACGGGTCAATGGCGAAGCCCGGCTGCGGCTCTACAAGGGATCGGTAGCGATCGAAGGCCGGCGGTCGGAGAAGTACGACCTGTACGACCACGCCACGGTGACCTTCGAACAGGATGAGGTCTACGATCAGGCCGACGCCGCCGGGTTCATACGGCTCAACGCCCTGCGGCTGCGCCGCATTGGCGAGGAACGACTCGGGGAGGGGGAGTGAAGCCTGAAAATTCACCAGGGCGACGATC
Source organism: uncultured Acidimicrobiaceae bacterium (assembly GCA_964586615.1). Lineage (GTDB taxonomy): Bacteria > Actinomycetota > Acidimicrobiia > Spongiisociales > ZC4RG35 > DATEEG01. The sequence goes on from CAZPIZ010000274.1 coordinate 1,668, forward strand.
GGGAGGCGGCTCGTCGAACCTGTGGAGCGGGCGCTTTGAGGAGCCACCTGCCGACGCCCTTTGGCGTTTCACCGTCGATTATGCCGATCGTAGTTTGCTCGAGATCGACGTTGAGGGATCGCTTGCTCACGTGGCGATGCTTAGAAAGGTGGGATTGCTCGACCACGACGAGCACATCGCCATCGACGGCGGTCTTTCTCAGATTCTCGTTGAGGCGCGCGGCGGAACCTTCGCCTTTCTCGATACCGATGAGGATGTCCATACCGCGGTCGAGCGCCGGCTCGTAGAACTCGTCGGGGAGGTCGGCGAGAAGCTTCACACCGGCAGGTCTCGCAACGATCAGGTTGCTCTCGATCTACGCCTGTATCTGAAAAGATCGGCGCAAGAACGTGCCGACGACCTCGCCCGTTTTGCAGCGTTGCTGGCCGATGTTGCAGAGGGCCACGGCGAGACCCTGATCCCCAGCTACACCCATTTGCAGCAGGCCCAGATCACCTCGCTCGGTCACCATCTCCTCGCTTACGCCTGGATGGCGCTGCGGGATCGAGATCGTCTCCGAGCTGTCGGTGCTCGCCTCGACTCGCCGCTGGGGGCCGGGGCTTCGGCGGGATCGAGCCTTCCCCTCGATCCGCAAGCGACCGCCTCGAACCTCGGGTTCGGGAAAAGCTTTGACAATTCGTTGGACGCGGTGGGGTCCCGTGACCTGGTGGCCGAGTTCGTGTTTGGCGTGACGCAGGCCATGGTCCACCTCTCCCGGTTGTCCGAGGAGTTGGTGCTCTGGTCAAGCAGTGAGTTCGGCTGGGTGACATTCTCGGATTCGTATACCACCGGATCGTCGGCCCTTCCCCATAAGAAGAATCCAGACATCGCCGAACTCGTGCGAGGGAAAGCGGCTGCGGCTATCGGCGACCTGACGACCCTGCTCGTCCTCCAGAAAGGGTTGCCGCTGGCCTACAACCGTGACCTCCAGGAGGACAAGCCACCTTTATTCCGCGCCGACAACGCCCTAGCCGGCACCCTGGTGGCTCTAGGAGGGCTGTTGACCAGCACCGAGTTCCATCCACCTGCACCGGGACCCTGGACCGCGACGCTCGACCTCGCCGAAGCCCTGGTCGAGCGAGGGGTGCCGTTTCGACAGGCCCATCAGGCGGTCGGTCGCCTGGTGTCTGAGCTCACCGCCTCCGGTCGCACCCCGGTCGATGCGACAGAGGAGGATCTGGCGACGGCCGATCCGAGGTTCCTCGCAGGGGACCTGAAACGGCTCGACCCGTCCACATCCTTATCCCGGCGTGCCACCCCGGGCTCGGGAACGCCGGAGTCGGTCCGGCAGCAGATCGAGAAGATACGCCGGATCCTCGCAAGCGGGTCCTAAGCCCCAAGCCCGA
>CAZPIZ010000275.1:0-3045 GCA_964586615.1 uncultured Acidimicrobiaceae bacterium
CGCTGGAGTGAGATCCTGATCGGGGCCTCTGTCGTTCCAGGACTCGAGTTCGACCGACCGTACGCCGTGGTGGCATGGGGCACCAACCGGGTTCCCCTGGCGGCGGCGATTCGCATATGGACGTCGGATCCACAGGTCCGGGTTCTCGACGGGTTGGGGGACCCCGCCACGGATGCGGTACTGCCCATGGCTGTGGTCAAGCAGCGATTCGGTGAATTCGCGATAGCGCCGGCCGGGGATGACTCGGTCCAGGTCGATCCCGATTGGCGCAACACCTGGATCGTCACCGTCGACTTTCCGATCGTGGGTGAGACCCGCTGTCACCGGATGGTCGTGCCGTACATCCGCGCAGCCCTGGGAGAGATAGAACGGGCCGGGTTGGCATTCGAACTTGATCGCGCCGATTTCCAGGTGGCCGGGGGCTGCTACAACCCCCGGTTCAACCGGGGAGCCGACCCTGGTTACTCGCTCTCGCGTCACTCCTGGGGCATCGCAGTCGACTTCAACCCCACTACCAATCCATACGGGGGTGAGCCCACTCTGCCACTCGAAATCGTCGAAGCGTTCAAAAGGTGGGGATTCTCCTGGGGAGGCACATGGACGGTTCCCGACGGGATGCATTTCGAATGGTTCAGCCTTCCGCTCGTATACGCCGCAACCTGCTCTGACCTGACGGTGGTCCCAGGCCGGGCGGCCATGCCCTGGACGCTCCTGCCGGCTGGCCGCGCTTGCCTGTGACGGCCATGGGTCCCGTGCACAACCGCCCCCAAATTGATTCGAGCCAAATCGGTTCAAGCCTGCCGATTCTGGTGTCCTTCACCCATCGGCTCCGGGACGAGGGCATTCCGGTTGCGGCCGGCATTGCCGGCCAGATGGTGGAAGCCCTCTCCACCGTGGGGATGGCATCGGGCGAGGACTCCTATTTCGCCATGCGATCGCTGGCCTGCAGCTCCGTTGACCACCTTCGGGTCTTCGACCGGGTGTTTGTGGCCTTCTTTGGGGATCGGATGAGATCGGTCGTGGCTTCGGTCGGACCGCGCAACCGCGATTGGACCATCAAGCCACGCGGAGTTGGAGAAGGCGAAGCAGGCAACGAGGAGACGGCTTCCAACTCGAGCGGTGCCTCTGCCATCGAACGACTCAGTCATCGCGACTTCGCCAAACTGACGCCGGCCGAGTCGGCCGAGATAAAGGCCCTCATCGCCAAAATGTTGTGGTCACCGGCCCTGGTGGCAAGCAGACGCCGCAAGGCGGCCATCGATGGTGACCGCCCCGACCTTCGCCGGACCCTGCGTGGTTCGATAGGGCCAGAGTCAGACCTTTTACATCTCGAGTACACCACTCGCAGGATCCGGCGAAGACCGCTGATCTTCATCGCGGACGTTTCCGGCTCGATGGAGCGTTATGCAGAGATGTTGCTGTATTTCGCCCACGCCGCCCGGGGCCGGCTCGGGCGACTGGAGGCATTCGTGTTCTCCACCCACCTGACCCGCATTACCCGCCAGCTCAGCCGCCGGGATCCGGGAGCGGCCATCGCCGAGGTGTCGGAAGCCGTCACCGACTGGTCTACCGGGACCAAGATCGGTGATTCGATAGGAACCTTCAACCGGGAATGGTCACGCCGGGTCTGTCGAGGGGGTCCGATTGTCCTCGTCATCTCCGACGGTTGGGACCGGGGAGACCCGGAGGTGCTGGAGAGGGAGATGGCCAGGCTCAAAAGATCGGTGCACAGGGTGGTCTGGCTGAACCCGATCTCAGGACGAGCCAACTACGTCCCGGCGACGAGGGGGATGAAAGCCGCCCTTCCACACGTTGACGACTTTCTTCCGGCTGCCAACCTTTCCGACCTCACGACCGTGATCAGACTGCTGGAATCCATACCATCCCACCGCAACCCGGTGGGCGTGCTATTCGATCGGAGTCAGATGTGAAGGACGAACTAGGTATCCGCGATCGATGGACTGCCGAAGGGAAGAAGGTGGCTGTGGCCACCGTGGTTCGTATCTCCGGATCGGCCCCACGACCGGTCGGCGCCAAGTTCATCGTCTCTTCGTCAGGTGACATGGCCGGATCGGTTTCTGGGGGATGCATCGAGAACGATGTCTATCTCCATCTCCAACAAGTGATCGAGACCGGCGTCCCGAAGCTGGTGAGCTATGGGATTGCCGATGACGACGCCTTCGCCGTCGGCCTTGCCTGCGGTGGCCGGGTCCAGGTCTATATGGAACAGTGGTGACCGATAGAGAAGGGGTGCTTGGCGGCCTCGATGCCGTCGCCCGTTTGGTAGAGGCCGAAGAGTTCGGCTCCCGGGCGACGGTGGTCGCCGGACCGGCGATCGGGCAGTCGGCGGTGATCCAGGACGATGGGATGACATCGGGTGAGCTTCCGGCCGAGATCGTCGCCGATGTGCTCGCCGACGCCAGGGCTCTGCTCGATCGGGAGCGGTCGTTGACCCTGACCTACGGATCCAACGAGGTCTATATCGAGAGCTTGGCCCCGCGGCCACACCTGGTGGTGTTTGGAGCGGTGCACATTGCCCAGGAACTGGTCCCGATGGCACGACAACTCGGGTTTCACGTCACCGTGTCGGATGCCCGTTCCGCCTTTACGACACCCGAGCGTTTTCCGGATGCCGATCGGCTCCTCATCGGCTGGCCCGACCAGATCGGCCTTGATTTTGACCGCCGGACCTATGTGGTTGTGCTCAGCCACGATGCCCGATTCGAAGATCCGCTTTGGCCCTTGGTCCTGCCGTCTCCGGTTGCTTACATCGGGGCCATGGGCAGCTCCAAAACCGCCGCCCGGCGTCGTGAAAAACTCTTGGCAGATGGGTTCACGCCGGGCCAGATCGAGCGAATCCGTGGTCCGATTGGACTCAAGATCGGGGCCGAAACGCCGGCTGAGATGGCGGTGGCCATCCTTGGCGAGATTGTCGAGAGCCGGGCCCGGCCGGGGGTGCCCCTGGAGCTGCGTGGTCAGGTGACGGGGATCTAGATCGGGTTTGAGGGTTCGAGGTCTGAGGTTCGAGACGACTAGGTTTCCCAA
>CAZPIZ010000276.1:0-3042 GCA_964586615.1 uncultured Acidimicrobiaceae bacterium
TGGGACCGGCTGTATGGACCCAGGGTCGAAGTCGCTTACCACCGGCCGCGAATCAGATGACCAGCTCTGTGACACCACCAGGCTGGGGCGTGGCAGGCTCTCCAAACGTGCGGGTCAACAAGCGGATCACCCCGCCGTGGGTCACGACCAGGTGATCGCCCTCGCTCATGTCGGCAACCACCTCCAGGACCCTCCTTCTGAAGGTCTCCATCGATTCCCCGCCCGGTGCCGTGAAACCTGCAAACTCGACGAGGGCATTTTGATGGGCTGGTGCGAGGTCGTCCCATCGCAAACCCTCCAGACTCCCGAAGTCGATCTCGCGCAACCTTTCATCGACCGTGGGTTCGACGTCCATGAGGATTCGGGCGGTCGAGACTGCCCGAACCAGGTCCGAACTCCAAACCCGGTCGAAATGTCGGGTCCGCAACCGGGGAGCCATTGCTTCGACCTGTTGCCGCCCCTCGACGGAAAGCGGAAGGTCGGTCCAGCCGAGCAAACGGCCTTGCCGGTTCCACGCCGTTTCACCATGTCTGACCAGACACAGCCTCACCATGGGATCCATGTCTGAATCGCCGGAGCCGACAGGGCTATGAGGGTGACTGTTTCACCAAACTGCTCGATGGCTCCAAGGGTGTCTCCTGTTATGCCGCCGATCCGGCTCTTCGACCACCTGATGACGGACCAGGTCGTCGCACCGGCGATGGCCACCGCCGGGAGAGCGGCAGCACCGAGGAGTCCGATACCGATGATGAGGGCGGTAAGGACGCCGGTCACCGCCCTCCTTCTTTCGAGGGCATCCATGTGGGCGACCGCCAGACCTACCGGCCGGGCGGGTGGGGCCAGACCCATCGCGGCCACGGCCGCTCCCCGGCCGATGGCGTGTGAGGCCGGCGCAACCAGCAGCGGCAAGACCCCCGGGAGCAAAGCGACAGCGGCCACCCGGGCCGCCACCGACAGGAAAAGAGCCGAGACCCCGTAAGTCCCGAGTCGCGGGTCGTCCAGGATCCGGAGCGTCTCGGATCGATCGGTGCGGGCGCCGAAGGCATCAAAGGCATCGGCCAGGCCATCCTCGTGAAGGGCACCGGTCAGCCACATCCCGAGCCCAACCGCCAACAAAGCCGCTATGGGTGACGGCAGCAGCAATGCCCCCGACCATGCCGCCAACCCGACGACCCCTCCGACCATTGCTCCTACCACGGGGAACCACGGGACCGAACGGGCCAGCCCGGTGTCATCGTTGTTCTTGCGTACCCGAACCCGGGTGAGAAAGGCCACCGCGGTCATAAACCCCGACATCAACCGAGGCCCGCCTCTTCGAACGTTGCCACCTCAACCACGGCGGCGGCAGCGGCCCGCACCAGCGGTATCGCCAACAGGCCGCCGGTCCCCTCCCCGAGGCGGAGTTCCAGGTCGAGCAGGGGTCTGAGGCCGAGTTGCCCTAGGAGCAGTCGGTGGCCGGGTTCGGGCGACAGATGGGCGGCCAGGCAGTGGTCGAGGGCCCCGATCGCAGCCACAGCCAGAGGCGCCACGGCCGCCGTCACCACGAAACCGTCGAGCAGGATCGGGGTTGATCGAAGACGGGCCTCGAGACAGGCTCCCATCAGGGCTGCCAGCTCGGCGCCACCCACCCGGCGCAGGACGTCGAACGGCCCACTGACCGGGTCGAGCCGATTCAGGGCGGCGCCGACCGCCGTCCGTTTCCGATCGAGGCCAGCGTCGTCGAGGCCGGTGCCACGGCCGACCCAATCGATGACCGACCCCCCAAATAGGGCTGCGGCAACCGCGGCGGCGGCGGTGGTGTTGCCGATCCCCATTTCTCCGAGAACCACCAAATCGGCGTCGACCTCGGCGACCGTCGCCCTCCCGATCGTCACGCAGTCTTGGAAGCGGGCCTCGTCGAGGGCGTCTTCATCAACGATGTCGCCGGTCGGTGAACCCACTCCGACGTCGATGATTCGAAGATCGGCGCCGACCTGGCGGGCCAGCACGGACGAGGTCGCCGAGCCTGCCTCGATGGCGTCCACCATGGCTTTGGTCACCGTGGCCGGGTAGGCGCTTACCTGGCGATGGACGACTCCGTGATCGGCGGCAAACAACAGGGCGGCCGGTCGGGCAACCCTCGGTGACGGCGTTCGTTGCCATCCGGCCAGCCAGGCGGCGATGTCGTCGAGTCGGGCAAAGGCACCCTCCGGCCTCAAGACCTTCGATGCCCTCGTCTTAACCGACGCCGCCGACACAAGATCCGGACCTGGTAGGGAAGCCAGGTCAGCGAGCAGGTCAAACATCGGGCGACTCGAGTTCGAGCGTCTTTCCCGCCACCACCAGCAGACACCTGGTGGCGCTGGCGGCAAAGGCGGCATTGACACGCCCCAGCAAGTCTCGATATCGACGGGTGGCAGCATCAAAGGGGACGATGCCCCAACCAACCTCGTTGGAGACGACGACTCCTTGCCCGGGCCGGGCGGAGAGGAATGCCGCCAGGCGAACGGCATCATCCTGAATCGCGTCTGCAGGACGTTCGAGCACGTTCGACAGCCAGAGGGTCAGGCAGTCGACTATCAGGAATTCCGAGGGATCGAGGGCAGCGACCCTTTCCAGATAGGGATCCTCGAGGGTCGTCCAGGACGCCTGGCGCTCGGCCTGGTGAGCGGCGATGCGGGCTGCCATCTCCTCGTCGCCGGCTTCGGCGGTGGCCACGAATGTCACCGGTGCGGCCGCCGCCTGGGCCATGCGGACGGCCAGCGACGATTTCCCGGACCGCGCTCCACCCAAAAGCAACGAAAAGCTCAACGCGGCCCCCGACTAACGATCCGTCTCAACAAGACACCCTCCTTGGCGGAGGGTGAAGGGCTCGATCCGGTTTGATACCCATACGGACTTGAGCCTTCACCCGAGGTCTCCGTTCGTCTCGTGTCGACAGGCGACCTGGCTCGGCCCTGGAAGAAGTCGTCGGGCATCACAGTTGCGGGACAGCGCCGGGTTCGCACCGGCTTCGCTGCACGCCACGAGTGGCGCCAGGCTAGGCGATGGGGGAGTCCCCGG
>CAZPIZ010000277.1:0-3034 GCA_964586615.1 uncultured Acidimicrobiaceae bacterium
GGTGGTGGCGAACACGACACCGGAGGTGCCGAGGGAAAGAGCGACGACACCAGGAGACACAGCCCCCACCCCCACCGCATTGGCCGACTGGTCGCCTCCGCCGGCAACAACCGGAGTTCCGGGTCGTAGACCGGTGGCATCGGCCGCCTCGGCTGTGATAACCCCTGTCACCGCCGGACCCTCGAAGACGGGAGGCAAGAGTGACGGATCGATGTCGAGCGCCTCGATCACTTCGGGTGACCATGTTCTGGCAGCGAGATCGAACAGGATCGTGCCGGAACCGTCGGCGACGTCAACTGCGAAACCCTCGGTGAGGCGGTAGCGGACGTAATCCTTAGGGAGGAGAACGTGCCTGACCCTGGCCCAGTTCTCGGGCTCGTTTCGTTGCACCCACAGCAATTTCGGTGCGGTGAATCCGGTCAGGGCATCGTTACCGGTGAGTTCGATGAGTCGGTCGGCCCCGACCCGATGACGGATCTCGTCGCATTCGGCACCGGTTCGCTGGTCGTTCCACAGGATCGCCGGCCGAACCACCTCGCCGCGGTCATCGAGGAGTACCGAGCCATGCATCTGCCCGGTGAGCCCGACCGCCTCGACCTCGGAGCTGCCGACGCCGTTTTCGCTCATCACCTGTCGGACGGCGGCGATGGTGGCATCCCACCACAGTCGCGGATCTTGTTCGGTCCAAAGTGGATGGGGTGTCTCGTAGTCATACGTGGATGAGCCCACTCCCAGCACGGTTCCGCTTCGATCGACCAGGATCGCCTTGGTGGCGGTGGTCGCGTTGTCGATCCCGATGACGAAGCTCACATTGCCGCCTCGTTCAGCACCAGCTCATAGGCCGTTTCCAGATCGGCACACTCGACCACCATCCACACCTCGCCATGTGACACCGAAGACCCAGGGTCGAGGACGCCGATCGGTCCGACGCTTTCCAATTCACAGAAGGCATCCCTGACGAAGACCTGGCCTACCGCCCCCCGGTCCGGGTATTCACCAGGCCCGGCCGATCGGAAAGCCTTAGTGAAGAGGTGCCCGTCGATGAGATACCCGAGTCGTCCCGGATTAGGCCCCGATCCGATCTTGAAAGCCGGACCGGGAACCGCCCTGACCACTGCCGCCCTCTCCATCATGGAAAGACGGGGGTCGGAGAGGCTGGTGTAAGGCCACAGGATCAGGCTGCGGTCTGCTTGAACCTCGGAGACCGGCCGGGTGGCGCCGACCGGTATCAGAGCAACTCCACCAAGCCGGAACTGGGTGATTCCCCATGGTGCGATTGAGATCGGCCCGGGGCTGGCGTTGACGAGTCGGTGATTCACCACCAGCCTCTCACCATCCAGCGTCACGCGCAGTTCTTTGGCAAGGCCGGCTGAGTCGACCGGCGCCTTGATTGTGAGCCCGTCCTCGTCAGAGCTCACTTCACATCGACGATCGTCCGATGCGTAGGTGATCCGGGGCACTTCCGGTCCGGCCCAGAGCCGGTGACCACCGTGGAATCGATAGATACCGGAGTCGGGATGCTCGATTACGACCTCGGCTCCGAGTTGGGCGAATAGCTCTGGACCTTCTTGGCGGCGCAGACTCACCAGCCGGGGGCCAAACGCCGTGGCGGCGGTGAGCAAATACGGTCCGATCTGGAGATCGATGTGGGTGCTGTCCAGGCCGGGACGTGGCGTTGCAACGTCCGCCATCGGAGTTAGGTCCCGGATGTCCAGATGACCCGATTTACGCGATCCTCGAGTAGCTCCTGGCGGCCCGAGACCGGTGTCGGGTTCAGCTCTCCTGAAACAACCCGCGCTTCGAGGGATTCGAGGCTCTCGGAACCCGACTTGATCCCGGTTCCTAGATCGGCCGACCATCCGGCATATCGCTCCGCTCGTGGCTCTGACAGGGTCTCATTTTCGAGGAGTGCCGCCGCCACGAGCAAGGCCTTGGCCAGTGCATCGATACCACCGATATGCCCGTGGAACAGGTCGGTCCGATCCATCGACTGGCGGCGCAGTTTCGTATCGAAGTTGAAACCTCCGGTCGTGAACCCGCCTCCCCGGAGTATCTCGTAAACGACCAAGGACAATTCGTCCACCGAGTTCGGGAACTGGTCGGTGTCCCAACCGTTCTGAGAGTCGCCACGATTGGCATCGATCGAGCCGAAGATGCCGTGGGCCACGGCGTAGGCCACCTCGTGGTGAAAGCTGTGACCGGCCAGGGTGGCGTGGTTACCTTCGATGTTGACCCGGTATTCGTCGACCAGATCGAACCGCTCGAGGAATCCATGCACCGACTGACAGTCGTAGTCGTACTGGTGCTTGGTCGGCTCCGAAGGCTTTGGCTCGATAAGCAGGGTCCCTTCGAATCCGATCTTGTGCTTGTGTTCGGCAACCATCGTCAGGAATGAAGCGAGCTGCTCTGCTTCTTGTTTCAGGTCCGTGTTGAGGAGCGTCTCGTATCCTTCCCGGCCTCCCCACAACACGTAGTTGGTGCCCCCGAGTCGGTGGGTTGCCTCCATGGCATGTTTCACCTGAGCGGCGGCGTAAGCGAACACAGCCGGGTCGGGGTTGGTCGAGGCCCCGGCTGCGTATCGGGGATGTGAGAACAGGTTCGCCGTGCCCCAGAGCAAATGCACACCTGTCTCGGCAATCTTCTTCTCCGCGTAGTCCACCATCGTTGCGAGATTCCGGGCCGATTCGGCGAACGTTTCGCCCTCGGGGGCGATGTCAACATCGTGGAAGCAGAAATAGGGAGTACCAAGTTTCGAAAAGAACTCGAAGGCGACGTCCATCTTTAGGTGGGCCGCTGCCATCGGATCGCCGGTTGCTCGGAGCCAGGGCCGATCGAAGGTGCCCGATCCGAAGACGTCACTGCCCGGCCAGTTAAAGGAATGCCAATAACAGACCGCAATCCGCAGGTGATCCTCCATACGCTTGCCCAGCACCATCCGATTCGGGTCGTACACCTTGAACGACAGATCCTCCTCGGAATCCTTTCCACCGAACCCAATCCGATTCTTCACATCGGTAAAGAACTCAACTGACAT
>CAZPIZ010000278.1:0-3030 GCA_964586615.1 uncultured Acidimicrobiaceae bacterium
GCCACCAACGGCCTGATCCTCGGAGCGGTCACCGGTCTCGCCTTGGCCGCCGGCATCGTCGGACCGGCCATCGGAGCGATTTTCTGGGGACTGGTGTGGTGGCGGGGCCGGCCCACCGTCACAACGAGGACTGTTCCTCGGATCCCGGAGGCGGCGTCTTCCTCAGGAGGCGGCATCTTCTTAGAGAAGCGATCGCGTATCACGGCCACGACCGCCTACACAATGCGGGCGTCGGCCCGTTTCGAATCGACGAAGAAGCGGATCTTCGCTCTGGATTGTCGCCGCTCATGGGTCCTCGCTGTCGGCCACCCGAGCCTGCCCCGCAGCGGACGGAAGAACTCCCTGATCTCGCGGGCGAGCGCCTCAGGTCGCTCGAGGGCAGCTAAGTGACCACCAAGATGGAACCGGGCCAGCCGCTCTTGTAGATCGACGAGGACCGAGTCGGCGACGGTGACGCTGAACAGGAGTGATTCTGTCTTTGGCATCACGCCTTGGTTCAGCGGAGATCGGGAAGCACTGTCTCGATGAACTCGTCGAGGCGCTTTCGCCCTTCGGACGGCCATTCGACGATCAGGTATGACACCCCGTTGGCCAGGTGCTGTTCGAAGCTCTTGCGGACCTCGTCCCATGGCTCGGAGATGGAGAGACTCGACGACTTGATTATCTGCTCGGGATCCCGGCCTGCCTTCTCGGCCGACTTGCGCACCACTTCCCACTTCTCGGCGTAGCCACCCCCCCATCCATGCCAGACGTCGGCCTGGCGACCTACCAGCGGCAACCCCAGTTGAGGACGGTTGGCGCCGATCCAGATCGGCGGATGGGGCCGCTGCACCGGGACCGGCCGGTACTGGGCCTGGTCGAGGTTGTAATGGCGGCCCTGGAAGGAGACTCGCTCCCCGGTCGTGAGCAGCCGGAAGATCTCCACCGCGTCCTCGAGTCGTTCCATCCGCTCCTTGGTCGAAGGAAAGGGGATCCCGAGCGAGCGGTGCTCGTTCTCGTTCCAGGCGGCGCCGAGTGCGCACTCGATCCTTCCTCCGGAGACGTGATCGACCGTGACGATCTCGGTGGCAAGGACCGAAGGATGACGGTGGGTGATGCCGGTGACGAGGGTGCCGAGACGGATGCGACTGGTGTGGGCGGCCAGCGCCCCGAGCAGGGTCCAGGCTTCCAGGCAGGGTCCGCCGGGATCGCCGTAGAGAACGGTGAAGTGATCGAAGACCCAGGCTCCGTCGAAGCCGGTGTCCTCTGCCATTCGAACCCTGCTGACTATCTCGTCGAAAGTGAGCTGATGCTGGGAGACGTCGAGTCCAAACTTCATCCGACGAGCTTACGGTCACGGAACGCCCGGCCTCACGGTCACTCAACCCGAAACCTAAGGTTATATCCGGCGGTTTCCGCGGCCTATAACCTTAGGTTTCGGAAAAGTATGCGTTATTGGCTCTACAAGTCCGAACCCGACGCCTACGGGATCGACCATCTGAAGCGGGACAAGACCACGATCTGGGATGGGGTCAGGAGCTACCAGGCCCGTAACAACCTGACGGCAGCCGAGATCGGCGACCGGGCCTTCTTCTATCACTCCAGCGCCAACCCGCCCGGCATCGCCGGGCTTATGGAACTGGTCGAGACAGGAATCGCCGACCCCACCCAGTTCGATCCCGGTTCAAAGTACTTCGATCCCACCAGCAAGGCCGATCAGCCGCGATGGATCACGGTGCGGGTTGCCTTCGTGGAGAAGTTCTCCACGTTCCTGTCGCTGGAATGGTTGCGGGAAAACTTCGTCCCCGCCGACCTGGCGATCCTGGCCAAGGGCAACCGGCTGTCGGTGACGCCGGTCCCAGACCCCACCGCACGGCGGTTGTTGGAGATGGCTCGAGGCTGAGCGCGGTCGGTCAGCGCGGCGGGTGCTATCCGACGGTGATAGGGACCGAGGCGAAGACCCCGCCGAGCCGATCCGTGCGGTACCGAATCTCGTAGGCGCCGGGTTCCTCGGGTGCCTCCAGGCTGATGGGGCTCCCCTCGGTGGTGTAGACGTAGTCGAGATAGGCCGCCTCGTCGGCGCCGGCGGCGACGATCGTCAGATAGTCACCGGGACCGTCGGGCCCGGTCCAGGTCACCTCGAACTCGCTTCCCGCCGCGACCTCTTGAGGAGCCTCGATCGTGATATCGAGCGGAGTGACCACGATCGAGCTGGCGGCCATCGTTGCAGTGTCGAGCCCGCTGATGAATCGGATCTCGAAGTCACCCCCCGCCATGGGTGCGACCAGAGTTCCGGTGGGTCCCACGGCGGTATAGAAATAGCTCTCGTAGGTCCCCTCAGGACTTGCGGCGGGGACGATGCTGATGTAATCCCCGGGAGCCTCAATGGCGGTCCAGGTCACGTCGAACTCGGTACCGGCCGCAACTTCTACGGGGAACTCGAAGGTGATCTCGCGGCCAGCGACCGAGAGGGATGAGCTGCCCACGGTGGCGCCGGTGGCCCCGTCCAGATAGCGAACCTCGTAGTCCCCGGCGGTGGTGGGGGCGATCAGCTTCCCGGGTGACCCATCGGCGGTATAGAAATAGTTCTCGTAGGTTCCCTCCGGAGCTCCTGCTTCGACGATTGTTATGTAGTCGCCCTCGTTGTCGGGACCGGTCCACGAGACCTCTAACTCCGTGCCTGCTTGCACATCTCCCTCAAAGTCGAAGCTCGCGTCCCCTTCCGCCGGGAGGGTGGTCGAGGTCTCGTCCGCCTCCGTGGTGGTGGTGGCGGCGCTGATGGTCGTGACCGAAGGCGCTGTCGTCGTGGTGGTTTCGGCTGCGCCTCCCCCGCAGGCAGAGACGACCAGCACGACCACAATCAGAAGACGGGCCGAGGAACGCATAACCCTCCATGGGTCAACAAACTGGGATGGGTGGACGATCGCAGGCTAATGATAAACCCGAGCGGAGAGAGGCCCGGTTTCGCCCGTTCTCTCTGTCACCCCGACGCCGGGAGAGATCCGTCAGTTGGGTATGAAGCTGCGATGGATCTATCTGGCTCTGATGGTG
>CAZPIZ010000279.1:0-3027 GCA_964586615.1 uncultured Acidimicrobiaceae bacterium
CCGGCCGCCTCGAGATGCTCCTGCATCCACTTCATCTTGGAAGTCAGCAGCAACACGGTCCCGTGGACGCCTGCCCACATACCCCATGCAGTCGCCTCAGGAGTCCGATCGGTCGATATCAAACCCTCTTCCATGCCCGATCGGACCAGAGCGACCAGTCCCTCGAGCACCATCAGGCCGGGGTCGCCCGCCATTTCCTCGACGGCGATCGACTCAGGTGGCGAACCGAGGAACAACACCGGATAGATGGCGGCATTGTCGAGTCCCCACCAGACGTACTCGGTTCCCAATCGGCTTAGCCGATCAAGGGCGCTGCCTTCGGCTGTGAAAATCGGCAGCAAGCGGGCGGCAAAGCTCTCGAAGGCTTCCCGACAGACCGCGTAGCCCAGATGGTCCTTGTCCTCGAAGTGGAGATAGATCGAAGGGGGCGATACCCCCACCCGAGCCGCGATATCCCTGATCGAGACCAGATCCAGGTTTCCCTTCTCGGCCAGGAGGTCGCGGGTGGCGTCCAGAATCTCGCGCCGAAGCTGTTCACCTTCGCCTTTGCGATGTCGTGAGCGAGGCCCGCTCGAGGCAAGCCTCGCTTTGGCGCCCGCCGTCAAACCGGCTCTTTCACCGGATTCAGGGTAGGCGAACCGTGCTCGCTGAACCCGAAACGATCGTGGATCCTCCGCAAGAACCGGGGCGCCCACCAGTTGGCCCGACCCGCCAGTCGCATAAAGGCCGGGACGAGCGTCGCCCTGACCACGAAGGCGTCGACCAGCACCGCCACCGTCATTCCGATCCCGAACATCTTCATAAAGGTGACGCCCGAGACGGCGAAGGCGATCATTACCACCGCAATCAGAACCGCCGCCGAGGTCACTACCCGCCCGGTCCGTTCCAGACCGGCAGCCACCGATCCAACATTGTCGCCGGTCCGGTCGTACTCCTCCTTGATCCGGGAGAGCAGGAACACCTCGTAGTCCATCGACAGGCCGAAGGCGATAGCGAACATCAAGATCGGCATGGTCAGGTCCAGGTGCCCCGCTGGAGTGAAACCAAGCAGGTTGGACAGATGGCCGTCCTGGAAGATCCACACCATCGATCCGAACGTCGCCGAGAGCGAGAGCAAGTTGAGTACGACGGCTTTGGCTGGGACCAGCACAGAACCGAACATGAGGAACAGCACTACGAAGGTGACAGCGCCGATGATTGCCAGGGCCAGCGGCAGGTCTGAGAATATGGCCTCTTTGGAGTCGACCAACGAGGCCGTCGGACCGGTCACAGCCAACTCGACCGGCGCCTCCATCTGACGAATCTGCTCAACAATGTCTTCGGCCTCGATTGAGCCGGGATCGACTGCCGGAATCACCTGGGAATAGGTTCCAGCGCCAGCCGCAAACCGCATGCTGGCTGGGCCTGCCGGGACTACCGCGGCGCCGCCGACATATGTGCCGGTGAGCGCATCGACCCGCGCGACTCCAACGAGGGTCGAGAGCTGGGCAGCAAGCTCATCGACCTGGGCGGGATCGTTGAGATCAAGAGCTACGACGTCGATCGGGCTCGAGTCGAACCCGGAGAACTCCGAGCGCAACAGGTCGCCTACGACACGTGCTTCCGATCCGGGAGGAAGCACCCGATCATCAGCCCGGCCGAACTGGACTCCTAGGAAGGGGAGGCCAAGGAAGACCAACAGCGCGATGGCGGCGGTGGCAATCGGAATCGGGCGCCGCATCACCGTTATCGCCAATCGATGCCACGCACCGGTGGAGATGTTGGTCCGAAGGCGACGTACGCGAAGCTTCTCCACCCGGGGTCCGAGCACCGCTAACAGCGCCGGCAGCACCACCACCGCGCCAAGAGCAGCAAGAGCCACGACCGCGATGCCGGCATATCCAAACGACCGCAAGAACGCAAGCGGGAACACCAGCATGGCAGCGAGTGAGACCATCACTGTGCCGGCGCTGAACAGAACGGTTCGACCGGCACTCTGCACCGTGCGCCCAACGGCCTCTCCAGTTTCATATCCGGCAGCCAGCTCCTCGCGGAATCGGGAGACCACGAAGAGGGCATAGTCGATGGCCAGGCCGAGCCCGAGGGCTGTGGTGAGATTGAGTGAGAAGATCGATACCTCCGTCACCCGGGCCAGAAGATCGAGGATGAGGAACGTCCCGACTATGGCGAAGACGCCCACTCCAAGAGGCAGCAGCGCCGACACCACCGACCCGAACACGAGGATCAGCAGCACCAGGGTGATGGGAAAGGCGATGGTCTCGGCTGTCACCAGGTCGGCTTCGACGGTTTCGTTTATTTCGGCGAAGAGCGGGCCTTCGCCGCCGACTGCTACCTCCAGTCCTTGAAAGTCGCCCCGGTACTTCTCAGCGAGCTCGCCGGAATACTGGAGAACCTCGGACTGGGTACCTTCCACGGTGGCGAAGACCAGCGCTCTGGTTCCGTCGACGCTCCGCAGCGGGGCAGGCGAGCCCAGGGTCCAATAGGAGTTGACCGAGGTCACATGGTCTTCGGCATCGAGGGCTGAACCGAGGGCGACCCCGGCTGCCATCGCTGCATCGGCGTCCACCGAGCCGCCGGCGCTAGCCACAATGACTATGTCGGCGGGAGAGACCCCGAACTCGTCGGCCAGAACCTGAGCTGCCCGCACCGATTCGGCGTCTGGATCATCGAAGCCACCGTTGGACAATCGGGAGGCAACTCCTCCTCCAATGACACCGGCAACGATCATCCCGACCAGGGCCAAGACGAGAACGAGAACTCGCCGCTTCACCACCAATTGCGCCACCCTCTGCACGACTGTCTCCTTGCTTAGAGAACGGCGCTGACTTAGCGCCGTTCACTTACCAAGGACAACTTATCAGCGTTAAGTCAGGACGTCAACACCCATTCGGATCGAAGGATGCCTGCCAGAAGGCCAAACGTCAGCCTCTCACCGCATCGACGAACCACTCATTGGCCTCGTGATATGGAGGGCAGTAATCCCCCGTCAATGGCAGCGGCCGACATCGATTCATCCAGGGCGACATC
>CAZPIZ010000280.1:0-3023 GCA_964586615.1 uncultured Acidimicrobiaceae bacterium
GACAAGGTCGTGCTCGTCTAAGCCCTCGGTGAAGGTTGCGTAAAGCGATGCCAGCTCGTCGCTGCCGTCGGGCGAGCGTCCCATCTCCCGACGCAGACCGACCAACCTGGTCATGGCTTTCAGTTCGATCAGATGGAGGCCTCCGGCCCTCGATCCCCGTATCCCCGCCTGATAGGCCTCTTCGGCGCCGTCGAGGTCGGGCTCGGGGAGCATTCTGAGGAAGTCACCCTTGGACACCCGGAACTCCGGTGAGACGACCTCCTCTGGTGCCCCGATCTCGATGGCCTCATCGATCAACGCGAGAGCCCGTTCGGGCTGGCCGGCCAGTGCGTGCACCAGGCCGCGCAGGGCGAGGATCAGCGGCCAGAATACGGGGGGTGTCGTCAGCCCCTTGTAGAGGTCGATCCCGGCCTCGGTCATGACCAAGCCCTCCTCAGCCCGGCCGAGGGAAGTGGTGGACACTCCCTCCAGCACGGTGGCGAGGGTTCTCCACACGAGGTAGTCGTTCTCATCGGCCACCTTGGCCAGTTCACGGGCGTACTCCGCACACTCCTCGAATCGGCTCCTGTTGAGGGCGAGGAAACCGTTGTGATAGAGGGCATAGGCGATGCTGTACGGGTGGTCGAGCTCCCTAGCAAGGTCGAGGGCCTCGATGATCTGGGTTACGGCTCTCTCCAGTCGACCGCACTGCCAGAGGAGCAGCCCGGAGGCGACCCGCGCGACCACACCTGTGTTCGGTCCGAGTCGAAAACGAGTGGAACTGTGGAGCCGGGGGTCGTGAAGCTCGATGGCACGTTCGAGATGGGGGAGGCCGGCGTCGAGGTCACCGGCGAAGGAGATGGCCGCCCCGAGCACGTAGTGCCCTTCTATCCGGATCGACTGGTCTCCCTCCCGCTCGCCCAGATCGAGGAGCTGTCTACCCATTTCGGCTGCCTGGCCAAAGTCGGCGATGCCCATGTAGTAGGTGGCGAGGGAACGGAGCACGGGAAAGCGCTGCGCGGCGGTGCCCGAGGCCTCCGACATCTGGAGGACCTGTTTGAAGGCTTCCTCAACCTCGACGGTGTAACCGCGCACCGCCATCAAGGCCCGCGCCAGACTGGTGCGCAGAGCCAGCTCCTCGGCGGCCAGCTCGGGGGACCGCTCGGCAGTCGCCAGGACACCGAGCGTGTCGGAGGCGAGCTCGATGGCGGCGTGGTACCAGCCTTTGGCCTCGTGGAGGGCCCAGAGTCCGTCGATGAGGTTGAAGAGCTGCTCCAGATCGCCCTGGTCGACCCAAAAGCGCCACGCCGTCCTCAGGTTGCCGATCTCCGATGCGAGATCCCTAAGCGCGGATTCACGCTCCGGCCCCCGTAGCCGGTCCAGGAGTCGGTGGGCGAAATCGGAGAAGCAGAGAGCGTGGGCCCGACGCACCGCCTGTTCCCGATCGGGGGAGTCGGCAAGGCGCGCGGCGGCGTACTCCTTGATCATCAACAGCATCGAGAAACGGTGAGTCGTGTCGTTCACCTCACTCCGAACGAGGCTCTTATCCACCAGGGAGGCGAGGGAGTCGACGTCGAAATCGGCGCCGAGGGCGGCGGTTGCCACAGTCTCGATAGCTGGTAGGCGCGTGCTCGAGAACACCGACATCAGCTCGAAGAGATCACGTTCTCGAGCGTCGAGCAGTTCGTAGCTCCACCCGATCGCTCCCCACAACGTGCGTTGCCTGTCAGGCAAGTCACGGCCCCCGGCTCCCAGGACGTCGAGTCTTACTCGCAATCGGTCGAGGAGGTCAGCCGGGGTGAACACGTTGAGACGCGCCGCCGCAAGCTCTATCGCCAGCGGTAGACCGTCGAGACGGAGACAGATCTCGGCGATGATCGGGGCGCTGTCGTCGGTGATGGCGAATCCGGGCCGCACCGCCCGCGCCCGCTCGGCAAAAAGCTGGACTGCCTCCGACTCGGCGATCGAAAGAGAGGAGTCCTTGGGGTTGGGGAGCGAGAGAGGGGGAACTGGGAAGACATGCTCGGCCCGGATGCGAAGCGTCTCCCGGCTTGTAACGATGATCTTCAATCCTGGTGAAAGCTGGAGGAGCTCTGAGACGCCGGTAGCGGCAGCGATCACCTGCTCGAAGTTGTCAAGCACGAGCAAGATCTGAAGATCGCGCAGCCTTGTCTTGAGGATCTGGAGGGGGTCGCCTCCCCCTGACACGGGGAGGTCGAGGGTGCGGACGATTGCTTCGAAGGCGGCGCCCGGATCCCGCTCGGCGGAGAGGTCGACGAAGAAGACCCCGTCTCGGAAGCGGTCTAACTGTTCGGCTGCCACTTGAAGCCCGAGACGTGTCTTCCCGGCGCCACCGGGACCGGCGATGGTCAACAGCCTGACACTTGTGGACACCAGCATGACCTGGATAGCTGCCAGCTCGTTGGTACGCCCCAGGAACTCAGTGGTTTGAAGAGGGAGGTTGTGTGGTCTGGAGTCGAGGGTGAAAAGCGCTGGGAACTCGGTCTCGATATCTTGGTGGACCAGTTGATAGAGATGCTCGGGAAGGGTCAGGTCCTTGAGCCGGTGAGTCCCCAGGTCTCGCAACACCGCCCCAGGGGGAAGTTGGCCCAAGGCGAGCCCGGCGGCAACTGCGGAGAGCAGCACCTCACCGCCATGACCTGCGGCCATGATTCGAGCGGTCCGATTCATCACTGGCCCGAAGTAGTCGCCGTCACGGCTCTCCGTTTCCCCGGCGTGGACACCCATGCGCACCCGCAGCGGCCCGGTAGGTCCCCACTCTTCCGCGGCCAGGGCTCTCTGAGCATCGAGCGTGGCAGCCACGGCGCCTCCGACCGAGTCGAACACCGCGATCAGGCCGTCACCGGTCGTCTTCAACACCGTGCCCCGAGCCTGGTCAATCGTCTCGGTCAGGATCGCATCATGGCGGGCCAGCGCGGCGGCCATCTCGACGGGATGCTCCTCCCAGAGGCGTGTGCTCGCCTCGATGTCAGTGAACAGAAGCGTCTGCATCGCTCCGGAATGCTAGGAGGGCTTGAAGGGCG
>CAZPIZ010000281.1:0-3019 GCA_964586615.1 uncultured Acidimicrobiaceae bacterium
CAGGCGTTTCACGGATACTTGCGGGTAGCTCCTAGGAGACTCACAGGTCATGAACCCCGACTCTTCCAATGCAGGTACAAGGCTCCTGGTCGTCGACGACGAGGACTCTCTGGTCGACCTCGTTGCCACTGCCCTCCGTTTCGCCGGTTATCAGGTGAGCACGGAACAGAACGGATTCGATGCTCTCAGATCAGTCAAGAACGCGGCACCGGATCTGGTGGTCCTCGACGTGAATATGCCCGATCTCGATGGTTTCGAAGTGTGCCGTCGTATCCGCCGGGACGGGCACGAGATGCCGGTCATATTTCTCACAGCCCGCGACGGCCTCGATGACCTCAGGTCGGGCTTCCGCCAAGGTGGCGACGACTACCTCACCAAGCCTTTCAGCCTCGAGGAATTGACTCTTCGGATCGAGGCGCTGCTGCGGCGGTCAAGGGGTGGGCTG
This sequence comes from uncultured Acidimicrobiaceae bacterium, assembly GCA_964586615.1. GTDB lineage: Bacteria > Actinomycetota > Acidimicrobiia > Spongiisociales > ZC4RG35 > DATEEG01. The sequence continues at coordinate 446 of CAZPIZ010000281.1, forward strand.
GCCGAGCCCCGTCGGATCACAAGCGGCGAGCTGGTCATCGACGAGGACGCCCACCAGGTGTGGGCTGAGGAGGAACAGGTCCAGCTCTCCCCCACCGAATACCGGCTGCTGCGGTACCTGATGCTCAATCATGACCGGGTTCTCTCGAAAGACCAGATCCTCGACTACGTCTGGGAGTACGACTTCGGAGGGAACGCCGGCATCGTCGAGACCTACATCGGTTACCTGCGCCGCAAGCTCGGCGAGGCCAGTGGCTCCAGAATCGAGACGGTCCGCGGTTTCGGTTACGTCCTCCGTAATGCTTCGAGGAAGCCGTGACACTACGCAGCCGGCTCATCGTCGCCTTCACGGTGCTGCTGTTGGTAGTGGTGGCGCTCGTCGGGTTCGTGGCCGTGCGTTCCACCCGTAGGGTCCTGATCGAGCAGATCGACGATCGCATCGTGACGGTCCTCAACCAGGCCGGCCGGTTCAATCCTGATCGCCAGGGTCCCGGGGCCGGCCCGGGACCGGGAGCGGATCGATTCCTCGCCGAGATGGTCCTTAGGCCGGACGGAGAGATCTTGAGGGCCTCCCCCTCCGGACTGGAGGGAGACCCCGACCCCCTGCCCGATACCAGGGCCCTACTTGAGCTCCCGGAGCCGGCAGCGAGGATCGTCACGATTCCGGCCTCGAGCGGCGGCTTCCAGTACCGGGCTGGTGTCGTGCGCACCGGCCAGGGCTTCACCCTGGTCTTTGCCCAGCCTCTGCGAGAGGTGACCACCGCTACCCAGGCCATCACCCGCCGGCTCCTTCTGGCTGGCGGACTGGTGCTGATCATTGGTGCCGGAGCGGTCTGGTTCACCGTTCGACGGGGAATGAGGCCCGTTGACGACATGATCGAGACCGCATCAGCGATCGCCGACGGTGACCTCACCCGCCGGGTGCCTCCGGCAGACCCCGAGTCCGAGCTTGGTCAGCTTGGTACCGCCCTCAATCACATGCTGGCAAGCCTGGAGCGCGCCTTCGCCGCCGAGGCCCGCGCCAACGAGACCCTCAAGCAATTCGTTGCCGACGCCTCCCACGAGCTGCGAACCCCGCTGGCCGCCATCGCCGGTTACACCGAGCTCTACCGAAAGGGCGCCCTCACCGATCCTTCCGAGACGGCGCACGCAATTCGGAGGATCGAGGCAGAGAGCAAGAGGATGAAGCGACTGGTTGACGACCTCCTCCTACTAGCCCGCCTTGATCTAGCACAGGCGCTGGAGCGAGGTCCGGTGGAGGTGAGCGCGATCGCCCGAGATGGCGTAGCCGATTCCCTCGCAATCGATCCAGGTCATCCAATCACGATCATCGCGCCCGAAGAAGTGTGGATCGAGGGCGACGGTGAGCGCATCACCCAGGTCGTCGCCAATCTGCTTGCCAATGTCCGCTCTCACACTCATCCGGACATTGGTGCGGTGATCGAGGTACGCCACGACAACGGCAACGCCGTCATCAAGGTACGCGACCATGGCAGCGGATTTCCGCCCGATGCGATCGGCCATATCTTTGACCGCTTCTATCGGGCCGACCCATCCCGATCACGCAAGAGCGGTGGTTCTGGCCTGGGCCTGGCCATCGTCGACGCTATTGCCCGGGCCCACGGCGGCAATGTCGAAGCGACCAACGACCCCGAGGGGGGCGCCAGCATCATCGTGCGACTGCCAGCCCGACCGGACTTGTGAGTAGCTGGTGGTGGGGAAGGATCCCTGGGCGTTGCTAGGGGTTTGGCCTTGCCCCCCTACGTTCCCCTCGCCTTCGGCGAGGGGACAAAGCGCCTTCGATTCACGGCTGGTTCTCAGGAACCTCGTAGTGCCTTCCCAGACCCATCCCTCATATTGGGTGGAGATGGCAAACAGACAATGAAAGGAGCCATCATGTCAATTCGAAAGAGGCTGGCGGTAGGCGCAGCCACTGCCACCCTGGGAATGGTGCTGGGGGCAACGGTTCTCTCCCCGGTCGTCGCCACCGCTCAGGAATCGACCACCACAACGACCACCGACGGCGCTGCCGGGACAAGCAGGGTCGATCGGATTCGGGCCGCGCTCGAGGATCTGGTCACCGACGGCACCATTACTTCAGCCCAGGCTGACTCCGTCGCCGAGCACCTTGCCGAAACCCTTCAAGGTCCCGGCCGTCACTTCATCGGAAGGGGTCGTGTCGGGGCCAGCCTCGACACCGCGGCCGAAACAATCGGCATCGAACGATCGGTGCTGGTCGACGCTCTTCGCGATGGCCAGTCGATCGCCGACGTCGCCACCGCCAATGGCACCGACCCCCAGGCGGTGATCGATGCCCTGGTGGCAGCTCATCAAGCCAAGCTTGACGAACTTGTGGCCGATGGATCGCTTACCGCCGAACGGGCAGCCGAACGGGCCGAGGGCGCGGTCGAACGCATCACCGCCCTGGTCAATGGTGAGTTCGAGTTCCGGCCCGGATTCATGGTTAGGCCGGGCGCCAATGAGCCGGCGGTCACCGAAGGCGCCTGACAAGTCACCAACCACAGCACAGGAAAGGGGTCGGTTCAGGCGCCGATCCCTTTCCGACCAGGCCAGA
>CAZPIZ010000282.1:0-3011 GCA_964586615.1 uncultured Acidimicrobiaceae bacterium
GACCAAGGCTGGCGACTGGCGAGATCCGTCGCACATCAATTCCTGGGGAGCCGAAATCGTCGCCGACGAACGTCGCGGTGCGCGGTAATGGGCCGTTAGCTTGGGTTGGGTGAAGCCTGAGCGACCTCGGATCGAGAATCAGATCTCCATTCCGGCACCGGGAGGTGATCCCGGGCAAACCGCTTTGCGGCAGGTTGTGCTGGTCACGCCGGAGGAGGCTCTCGACGAGCTGGCGACTGCGCGTCAGGGTCTCACCACTGAGGAGGCGGCGACCCGGCTGGCACGAGTCGGCCCCAACCGGTTCCCCAAGCCACGCGGACCCACGCTTGGTCGGCGGCTCTTCGAGCAGCTCGTCCACTTCTTCGCCCTGATGCTATGGGTCGCGGCTGGACTGGCCTTCGTGGGTGGCTTGCCGGAGCTCGGCATCGCCATCATCTTGGTGATCCTCGCCAACGGAGCTTTTAGCTTCGCTCAGGAGTACCGGACCGAGCGGGCGGTTCAGTCGTTGTCGGCCCTCTTGCCAGAGCGAGCAGTGGTGCGGCGCGAAGGACGGAAGTTGACGATTCCCGCCGCCGAGCTGGTACCGGGCGACATCGTGCTGCTGAGCGAGGGGGAGCGAATCTCCGCCGATGGGCGAGTCGTCCGGTCGTCGGAGCTCAAGGTGGACATGTCGACTTTGACCGGCGAGTCGATGCCCGTGCCCCGGGTGTCGGAGCCGCTGACCGAGGAGCCACATGATCTACTCGAGGCCCCCAATGTCGTTTTCGCCGGGACCTTTGTGACCTCCGGCTCGGGTCTGGTGGCGGTGGTGGCCACCGGGAGTGCGACGCGACTGGGATCCATAGCCCAGCTGACCGGCGAGGTTGTCCGAAGACCAACTCCGCTTCGCATCCAGATGAACCGAGCGGTCCGGGTGATCGCAGTACTGGCGGTCGTCACCGGCACGGTCTTCTTTGGAGTTGCTCTCTGGTTGGGTATGACCCCCCGCGACGGGTTCTTGTTTGCAGTCGGAGTGATCGTTGCTCTGGTTCCCGAGGGACTGCTCCCAACCCTTTCACTTTCTCTCGCCATGAGTGCCACCCGCATGGCCCACCGTGGGGCCCTGGTTCGCCGGCTGGAGTCGGTGGAGACGCTCGGCTCCACCAACGTCATCTGCACCGACAAGACCGGCACCATCACCACCAACCAGATGACCGTCAGCGCCTTGGTGCTCCCCCGGACCCGGTACACGACCACCGGTGCGGGTTACGACCCCACCGGATCCATCCTGAACACCAGTGGTCGACCGGTAGCAGGCGAGGAGAGGACGGAGGTGCAACATCTCCTCCGTATTGCTGCTCTATGTGGCGATGCCCGGATCGAAGAGCGGGACGGCCGATGGCGGTGCTTGGGCGACCCCACGGAAGGGGCCCTGCTGGTCGTCGCCAAGAAGGGAGGAGTCGAGCGAGACGTAGAAGAACGAGCCGCCCCGAGGGTGCGGGAGTTCCCCTTCGAGTCCCAGCGTCAGCGAATGAGCACGATCCATCTTCTCCCCTCGGGCACCTATGAGGTGCTGACCAAGGGCTCACCCGAATCCATTATTCCCTTCTGCAAAAGCATCCGGGCGAACACCGACGTCTCGCCGCTTGGCGCGTACGAGAAAGGTGAAATTCTGTCAATGGTGGATTCCCTGGCCGTGCGAGGGCTGCGTGTCCTGGCCTTCGCCCGCCGAGAGATTGAGGGTCTTCCGAGCACGGCTCGGGAAACCGAGGCCGATATGGAGTTTCTGGGCCTGATGGGGATGGCCGACCCGGTCCGACCGGAAGTCCCAGAGGCAATCGCCGGCTGCCGCCGAGCGGGGATCAAGGTGATAATGGTCACCGGCGATCACCCGGCGACCGCCATGTTTGTGGCCAGGGAAGCCGGCCTCCCCGCCCACACCGTGATGCTCGGTTCTGAGCTACCCGACGGCGACGAAGCGCTGGGAAACCTCCTCACCACCCATGAAGCGGTTATCGCCCGTGTCGCCCCCGAACAGAAGCTGCGAATTGCGCGAGCTCTCCAATCCCGAGGATTGGTGGTGGCGATGACCGGGGATGGGGTCAACGACGCCCCGGCGCTTCGCCAGGCCGACATTGGGGTGGCGATGGGAAAGACCGGCACCGACGTCGCACGAGAGGCTGCCGACCTGGTGTTGCTCGATGACAACTTCGCCCACATCGTGGAGGCGATGGAGGAGGGGCGGGCCGCATTCGACAATATCAAGCGATTCCTCACGTACCACTTGACCGACAACATCGCTGAACTGGCTCCGTTTGTGGTCTGGGCGCTGTCGGCCGGGAACATCCCGCTGATGATCTCGGTGCTCCAGGTTCTGGCATTGGATATCGGAACCGACCTGCTCCCCGCCCTGGCCCTGGGAGCCGAGAGGCCCGGACCCGGAGTTATGGAGAGGCCGCCCCGGACCAAAGCCGCCCGGCTCCTCGACCGTGGGGTGCTCGGCCGGGCGTTCGGCTTCCTCGGCCCGGTGGAGGCGGCCGCCTCTATGGCCCTGCTTCCAGTTGGTGCCGCTCTCTTCTTCGGGTGGCCGGAATCACCATTGCCCATTTCTGGTTCGGCCAAGGCCACGTTGTCGACCATGGTGTTCGCGGCCATCGTCTTGATGCAGATGGCCAATGCTTTCGAATGCCGATCGAACCCGGCTTCGATCTTCTCGATCGGCGCGCTGTCCAACCGTCTGCTCGTGGGAGCGGTGGCGATCGAGGCGCTCGTCCTGCTCGTCTTCGTGTACCTGCCACCAATGCAGCGGGTTCTCGGGCATCACTCCCTCGACCTGGGTCAGTGGCTGCCAGTCTTGATCACTCCTTTGGTCCTCCTCGGAGCGGAGGAGATCAGAAAAGCTGTTGTCCGTGGCCGGGCTTCCTCGTAGCGGTGTCAAGACGTGTTGCTCGTGAAGCTTGTGATGCCGTGGGCCCTTGGCCTCCCGGGGTTCTTGCCGTTTGGGTCTATGGAACCGCGGTCGAGTTCGTGGT
>CAZPIZ010000283.1:0-3010 GCA_964586615.1 uncultured Acidimicrobiaceae bacterium
CGATCTTCGGGCTGCTCGCCTCACTCGGAGCTGTGAGTTCGTGCGATCCATGGAGCGCCGCCGTGTGTCCTCACGCCGAAGCCTCGAACCTTGACGCGGTTGGCTGGATTGGAGCTTTGTCCAGGGTCCTGGTACCCGTCTCGGGCCCAACGACATCGACCGAGATCGTCGAGCAGATCATCGAACAGGCTTTGACCTGTCCGGTCGAAGGTTGTCCGGCACCGCTAATCACCGTTGGCCAGGCGGCGGCAATCCTGCTGTGGGCGCAGGATCAGCGAGCACACGATGACGCCGTCGCCGCCCTCGAAGAGCAGACGGCACTCGATCCGGCGGCAACCAACCTTGCGGTGGCGCCTCCCCTCCCTCCTCCCTACTGGTCAACCGACCCAGCGGTGGCATTGGCAAAGTTGGCCGGGCGCGGTCTGGCCGACGATTGTCCGATTACCTCCCGCCCGTTCGACGAAGTCCTCACTCGGGCAGGCCTGGCCGAGATGATTGGCAAGGCTTTTGGCTATTTGCCGGTTCTGAACTGCGGGGCAGTGGCCTGAGCGCGCTCAGACAGCGACTTGTTGAGGGTGGCCGCCACCTCACCCGCTGAGTAGGTCCACTCGCCCACCCGGGTCACCGATGCTGCCTGCTTAACGGTCGAGATCGCCAGCGCCTCGCTGGCGTCTGCCAGACGGCCAAGATCGAACTGGCCTTCGACCACCTCGATCCCCAAAGCGCCAGAATCAGCGATCACCATTCGCCTTGTTATCGAGTCGAGGATTCCCAAGCCCATGCCGGCCGTTTCGAGGACGCCGTCCACCACCCAGGCAAAGGAGAACGTCGGGCCCTCCAGAATCGTCCCCGAATCGGAGAGCAGCAGGGCATCGTCATAACCGCCTTGATGGGCGAGCCTGCTGGCCGCCTCGTTCGGCGCATAGGAAATGGTTTTGACCCCGCTGAGCTCCCAGGATCGCCCGGCCGGGTGCCAGGGAGCCTGAATCGGCAACAGGGAAAGCTCCGCCGCCACCGATGGAACAGGGTGCCAGATGACGATGCAGCGCGAAAGCAGGTCATGGCCCGGCACCGCGCTGCCCCTCGTCAGGACAACCCGGACTATGCAATCTCCCCCCTCCGCCGCCACCCGTTCGACCCACCTGTCCAGGTCCCGGGCAGGTGGAACCGGGATGCCGAGGGCCCCGGCGCTCGCGGTCAGGCGCCGATAATGCTCCTCGAGCGCGAACGGCCGACCCTGGTAGGACCGGATCGCCTCGAAGCATCCGTCGCCTCGCAAAAGGCCGCCGTCGAAGACCGAGATACGGCCGTCACCTGGCTCTCCATCGATCAGAACCAGGTCGGTAGGTCCTGACATCATCGGTATCCGTTTGTTATTGGAAGCCTGCGGTCACGGCCGAACGACTTGGTGGTGATCTTGACACCGGGAGCCGCCTGCCGTCTCTTGTACTCGTTGCGATCCACCAATCGGGTGATGCGCCGGACCGTGTCCGGATCATGGCCGAGGGCGATTATGTCCTCGACTCCCCGATCTTCTTCTATGTAGAGGCGAAGGATCGGGTCCAGCTCGTCGTAAGGGGGAAGACTGTCCGAGTCCTTCTGATTGGGCCGCAACTCCGCCGAAGGCGGTTTGGTGATCGTGTTCTCAGGGATCACTTCCGATATCGAGTTCCGCCACTCGGTGAGCTTGTAGACGGTGGTCTTGAAAACGTCCTTGAGAACTGAATACCCCCCGACCATGTCCCCGTAGATCGTGGCGTAACCCGCTGCCATCTCCGACTTGTTGCCCGTCGCCACGACCATCGGCCCGAACTTGTTCGAGATAGCCATGAGGGTGGCCCCGCGAATACGAGCCTGGAGATTCTCTTCTGCCACTCCTGACTCGGTGCCTTCGAAGAGCGGGCCGAGGGTGTCGAGATACGCCTGGAACACGGCATCTATAGGAACCACGTCGAAACGGATTCCCAAACGCTTGGCCAGATCCTCGGCATCGGTCCTGGAGTGCTCGGACGAGAAGCGTGAGGGCATCGATACCCCCAGGACCGAGTCGGGTCCGAGGGCGTCGGCTGCGATCACCGCAGTGAGCGCCGAGTCGATGCCACCCGACAATCCGATAACAACCTGCTGAAACCCGTTCTTGCGGACATAGTCGTGCAAACCGAGTTGGACTGCACGATAGATCTCCTCCTCGGGCCCCAACAGCGGACTGAGGTGGCCCGGCCTCGGGTTGTCAAGGTCGAGGTCGACGAGAAAGCGATCCTCTTCGAACTGCGGTGACCGGTGTATGACCTCTCCTTTGGGTGCCAAGACCAGGGAGTGCCCATCGAACACCAACTCGTCCTGCCCACCAACCAGGTTCAGGTAGACGACCGGCACCCCGGCGGCTCGAGCCCGTTCACCGAGCATCTGCTCCCGCTCGACCGCCTTTCCGTGGTGATAAGGAGACCCGTTGATGTTGAAAAGCACTCTGGCTCCCGCCTCCGCCTGAACTTGGGGAGGACCGTCGGGGAGCCAGATGTCTTCGCAGATCGAGATCCCGGTGGGAACCCCGGCAATCTCCCACAAGAATCCCGGCTCGACACCGGGGACGAAGTAACGGTCCTCGTCGAAGACCCCGTAGTTGGGGAGAAGGATCTTCCGGTACGTTGCCTTCCATTCTCCTTCGTGGAGGATGGCGGCGGCGTTGGCAACGTTGCGGGCCATGGCATCGGCGGCTCCGCGCCCGCGGCCGTGGATCAGGTCGACAAAACCGAGCACAGTCGTGCATCGGCCCGAGTGGGCGGCCAGTCGGCGCACCACGTCAAGGTTGTCCTCGACGAACCCCAGGCGGAGGACCAGGTCTTCGGGCGGATATCCGGACACCGCCAGCTCCGGCAAGAGCAAGACGTCGGCGCCCTCAGCCTCTGCCCAGTCCATGGCCTCGGAGATCCGGGCCTCGTTGGCATCGAGGGCGCCGACCGTGAGGTTGATCTGGCCACCAGCGATTCGCACCGGCTCAGGATACGGGCAA
>CAZPIZ010000284.1:0-2985 GCA_964586615.1 uncultured Acidimicrobiaceae bacterium
ACCACCGGCGAAACCGGCGGCGAGCTCTCGGGTTCGATCGCTATCTCAGGATCCTCGACGGTTGAACCCATCACGGCGCGCGTGGCGGAAGCCTTCGCGGCGGCCAATCCGGGTGTAGGGCCAACGGTTGAAGGCCCCGGAACGGGTGACGGGTTCGCTCGGTTCTGCGCCGGAGAGACCGACATCTCGGACGCTTCCCGTCCGATCAACGAGGAAGAAACGGCGACGTGTGAGGCAGCCGGGATCGAGTATGTGGAACTGCACGTCGCAACTGATGGCATCACGGTCATCACATCGCCTGACAATGCCGACGTCACCTGCCTCAACTTTGGCGACATCTATGCCCTGGTGGGACCCGAATCGGAAGGCTTTGCCAACTGGAACGATGCAGACGCGCTTGCCGTCGAAGTCGGAGGCACCGGGGGATTCCCGGCAGCTCCCCTCGTGATCACGGCGCCTGGTGAAGAGTCAGGCACCTACGACACCTTCGTGGAGTTAGTGATCGCCGATATTGCCGAGGAGCGGGGAGCCGACGAGGCCGCCCGCGCCGATTACCAAGCGTCAGCCAATGACAATGTGATCATCGACAACGTCGGCGCCAATCCGACGTCCCTTGGGTGGGTCGGGTTTGCGTTCTTCGAGGAAAACGCCGATGCCCTCAAGGCGATCGAGGTCGACGGCGGCGATGGATGCATCGCTCCCACTGTGGACACCATCGCGGCCTTCGAATACCCGCTCAGCAGGCCGTTGTTCATCTACGTCAGCCTCAACAAGGCGGCCGAGAACCCGGCCCTGGTTCCCTTCGTCGACTACTACCTGTCCGATGAAGGATTGGCGGCGGTCCCGGATGCGGGATACGTCCAACTGCCGGCGGCGGACCTCGACGAGACCCGGGCCGCCTGGGACGCAAGCAAGTAGATCCACCGCGAGAGTCGGGTCCCGGATTGGGATCCGACTCTCTCCTACCACTTAGGATCTATAGGCAGTGACCTCGGCCCCGATCTCAATCGATCCCAGCGGCAACAGGGTTGACGTGATCGACCTGTCGGGCGACCGGCGGCGGCAGCGGCGGGAAGCACTTGTCAAGGGCGTGTTCCGGGCGGCGGCAGCTCTCACGATCGTCATTTCATTCGCGATCGTCTTTTCGCTGGTCGGGGAGGCCCTGGCCTTCTTGCGCAGCATCTCTGCCGATCCCGACGCCGGTCTCGGCTCTTTGCTAGCGGACGGATGGTTCCCGCGGCGCAACCGCTTCGATCTGCGAACAATCATCTGGCACACGACCCTGGTTTCGCTTATCGCAATGGCGGTGGCTGGCCCGCTCGGGCTCGGGGCCTCCATCTATCTGTCCGAGTACGCTCGACCCCGTGTTAGGCGAATTCTCAAACCCACTCTTGAGATCCTGGCCGGGATTCCGTCCGTGGTTCTCGGCTTCTTCGCCCTCAGGTTCATAACACCTGACATTCTCCAGAGGATTCTCCCCGGCACCCAGCAATCCAATCTGTTGGCCGCCGGGATCGGGGTGGGCATCCTCATCGTTCCTTTGGTGGCGTCTGTCTCGGAGGACGCAATGCGGGCTGTCCCCCGGTCGTTGCGCGAGGCCTCCTATGGACTTGGCGCCAAGCGATGGCACACCTCCCTTCGGGTTGTCTTCCCGGCTGCCATCTCTGGCATCGTCGCGGCGCTGATACTGGGCGTCTCTCGAGCAATCGGAGAGACCATGGTTGTTGCCATCGCGGCCGGTGCTACTGGCGGATCGCTGCTCACCCTGAATCCGCAGAACGGTGGCCAGACGATGACAGGCGCAATGGCGTCTCTGGCGATCGGCTCTGACCAATTGGCCGGCGCTAACAGTGCATTCCAAAGCCTCTTCTTCGTTGGCCTTCTGCTGTTCGTGATGACCTTCATCCTCAACGTCGTCAGCGGCCGCATCGTTCGGCGGTTCCGGCAGAGGTACTGATCATGGCAAGCCGCACCGATACCGTTTCCGCAGCGCCCCAGATCGTCCGTCGGTCGTTGGAGAGCAAACGCGTGAGTGTGCTCGACGCGGTCATCACGTCCGTTCTCTTCGCGACCTTGATGTCGTCCCTGGTCGTTCTCGTGACCCTTCTGGTGGATGTGATCCGTCAGGGATGGCCCGTGCTCTCCACACGTCTTGGTGACCTGGTCGGCAACCCCCTCTCGGCTCAGCCCGAAACCGCCGGGCTCGCCCAAGGGTTGTTCGGTTCCTTGATGCTCACCCTCTTCGTCATCGTCGTCACCTTCCCTGTGGGGGTGGCGGCGGCGATCTATCTCGAGGAATACGCCAAGGACACGAAACTCAACCGCCTGTTAGTCGCGAATATCCGCAACCTGGCTGGTGTGCCGTCGATCGTCTATGGATTGCTTGGACTCACCGTCTTTGTCAATGTCCTGTCAGGCGTCACCAACGGCCGCACGCTGGTCTCAGGTGGTCTGACGCTCGCAGTCCTGGTGTTGCCGATCATGGTGATTACGGCATCGGAAGCTCTGCGGGCCGTCCCCATGGGTATCCGGGAGGCCTCCTTCGGAGTGGGGGCCACCCGCTGGGAAACCATCCGACACCACGTTCTCCCCGTGGCCCTTCCGGCCATCCTCACCGGCTCGGTGCTCACAATTGCGAGGGCGTTCGGAGAGTCGGCTCCCTTGCTGCTGGCGGGGGCGGTTCTTTCCAACTTCTTCGCCGCTCCCGGAGGGACCAGTGCGCTGTCGATGGTCACGGAGCAGAGCTACACAGCCCTCCCGATCATCATTTACAACTGGGCTCGCCAGCCTCAGGAAGAGTTTGTTGCGCTCACAGCTGCAGGGATCGTGGTGCTGCTTGCCGTATTGCTTGCCGTGAACGCCACGGCCATCATCGCCCGTGACCGGTTGGAGCGCAGGCGGAGATCGTGACCACCGAGGAGAACGAGGACATGACACAAACCCAGAGCGAGCGGACCGCCCCGCCAAAACCGGAGGTTGCGGCCA
>CAZPIZ010000285.1:0-2975 GCA_964586615.1 uncultured Acidimicrobiaceae bacterium
GTGACAGCCGCCGTCTCGCCGTAGATCTCCGGATTCACCAGGTTGGGAGGTCGGTCTCCCCTCACCATTGCCCGGAGGTTCTCCACCACCGCCATCGTCATGGCGTTACGAGCCTCCCTGGTGGCGCTGCCGATGTGGGGAGTGAGGATCACGTTGGGGAAGTCGAACAGCTCCGGATTGGGGGCAGGCTCGCTCACCGGCGGCTCCTGCCAGTAGACGTCGAGTCCCGCCCCGGCGATTCTGTGCTCACGGAGGGCATTAACCAGAGCGCCTTCATCGACGATGCGGCCACGGGCAGTGTTGATGAAGAATGCGGTTGGCTTCATGAGGTCGAGTTCCCGGGCGCCGATCAGCAGGTGGGTCGACGGGTTGTAGGTGGTCATCATCACCACGAAGTCCGCCGCCCTCAGAACCTCGTCCAGCCCGATTAGCCAGGTGACCCCGAGAGTCTGTTCGCGTTCGGGCGAGAGACGGTTGCGCTTGGTGTAGACGACTTCCATGTCGAAGGCCCGGACCCGCTTGACGATCTCCTCGCCGATCTCGCCGAGGCCGATCATTCCCACCACCTTCCCCGCCAGTTCCGTGGTGAGGAAGGATGTGGACTGCTCCTGATGGAACCGTCCTTCCCTGGTAAATCGATCGGCCTCGATGAGGCGCCAGGCCAGACCGAGGAGGATGGCCAGGGTCAGATCACAGGTGGTCCTCGTGATGAGATGCGGCACGACCGTGACCGGAATGCCGCGGGCCGTGGCGGCTGCCACATCGACCACGTTGGGGAAGAGGGCCATCGTGGCTATCCCTTTTAGACGGGGACTAGCCGCTATGACCTCCTCGTCGATCGGGGTGTCGCCGAGCATGAAGATGAATTCGGAGTCGGCGATGCCACGCAGCAACTCAGACCTGGTGATCATCCTCTCGGACTGAAAGATCTCGGCGTCGGCGAACTCAGCCAGGGCCTCCACCCCCACTTCCATGATCGGCTGGACGACAAAGACTTTCGGCCTGGCCATTTCCGTGATTCCTCTCTTTTGGGACGGATTTGATCTCGACGGTCAAACGAAGAGTCGAGCCGTGTTCCCACCTAGGATGGCTCGACGCTCGCCATCGGTGAGCGCCTCCGAGTTCTGAATCCTTCGCACCGGGTCGTCGACCGTCATGGGTGCCGGCCAATCGGTCCCGAACACCACTCGATCGATGCCGACCGTGTCGATGAGGAACCGCAGGTTGCGATCGGTGTACGTGACCGAGTCGTAGATGAAACGGCCCACGTAGGTACTGGGCCGGTCACGGGTCCTGCCGCGTTGGTCCGGCCAGGCTTCCCAGCCTTTGTCGAGTCGATCGATGGCGTAGGGGATATAGCCGCCGGCGTGACACAGGCAGACGGTGAGCGCGGGGTATTTGTCCATGATGCCGCCATAGACGAGGCAGCCGAAGGTCAGGGTACGGTCGACCAGGTTGCCGACCGAGTTCGGTAGGAAGTAGCTGCGGGTGCGATAGGTGACGGAGGTGGGTTGCCCCTGGTGGATGAGGATGAAGGCGCCGAGGTCGGCCGCCGCCTCCCAGAAACCGTCGAACAAATCATGGTCGTAGGTGAGTCCGTTGACATGGTCGTCGATCATGAACCCCTTGAGGCCGAGTTGAGACATGCCTCGCTCCATCTCGGCTATCGATCTCGCGATGTCTTGGAGGGGAAGGGTGCCCAGGCCCATGAATCGGTTGGGGCGGTCCCGAACCATCCCGGCTACCTCCTCGTTGCATTCGGCGGCGATCAAGGCGGTCACCACCGGGTCCTGGTGATACTGATAGAAGCAATCGGTAGGGGAGATGAGCTGAACGTCGACCCCAAGAACCTCCATCTCCTCGACCCGGCGATCCGGGCCCCAACGGTTCTTGAGGTTGTCGAGCTCTCCGTCGGCAGACGTCATCCCATGCCAGTCATCACCGGCCAGTACCGCTCGTTGAAATCGTTGTGGCGTGACGTGGGCGTGGACGTCGATAATGGGGAGGCGGTAGGGCACCGGGCCCCTCGCCCATTGGGTGCTTGGCCCGGTCATAGACCCCTCATGACATGAGAGAGGCGGGCCGTCCACTCGTACTTCGTGGCCGGGGCGACTGCCTGCATCGCCTCGCGGTACGCGTCACCGCTGAGCAATTGCTCAAGGGCATTCCGTTCGGATACCTGAACGTCGAGGATCCAATCGAAGTCGGTGGTCATGGTTCCGACGTTCTCTCCGATGGTGATCGAATCGACCCCGTGAGCGTTCCCGAGCCGTCGCACGGCATCGAAGGCCCGACGGCGGGCTACGTCGCCAGCGTCGTCGGCCCATATGAACATCGCGGTGTGTCTGATGCCCCCCCGCCTGGTCAGCGGTTCTCCTTCGTACCACCAATCCACTCGGGCGGTGAGCTCGCCCCAGCTGACACCGGCGTTGAACATCGAAACCTGATGATGGACTTCGTCGTGGTTGTAATCCTCCAATCCCGTTTCGTCGTCGAAGTCGAGATGGAGGGCGGTGTCATAGCTGCACGGCGGTCCCGCCTGAGGCTCCCGCCACCGCGGACGCCGAGCCCAAGGTTCCGCCTCCCGAAGTGATGCCGATCCTCCGAAAAGATCGGGGCCGTAGTCGACAGCTCGAACCCCTGCGCACTCGAATCGCATGTAGGCCAGACCCTTGAGCATGGCAACTTGCTGGTCGGGGGTGGTCGTGTCCCGATGCAGAAAGAGGGCCGTATGTCGCAACATTGCGTCTCCTACCTGTCCGTTCATTCGCGAATTGACGCCTCATCGTCAGCGCCCATGGAGGTGGTCGACCAACTGGCGGTTAGGTCGTCACCGTCCGGCCCTGCATCTCCTCGAACAACTCAAGAATCTCGGCTTGCAGCATCGCAACTGCCCGGTCGGTCTGGCGTCGGGGGTGGGGGAGATCGATCGGGATGTCCCGGTGAATCACGCCTGCGCTGCTCATCATCAGCAG
>CAZPIZ010000286.1:0-2942 GCA_964586615.1 uncultured Acidimicrobiaceae bacterium
AGGATCTCGTTAGTGAGAATCGAGCGCTCGGCGGGAACATCCGATGACTCCACCCGTGCCCGGAGCTGACGGAATCGGACTGTTTCCTCGCCCCCGCGCTGGCGGATGGCCTCGGCGAGTTCGGGAGCGTCGTCTCTCTTCAACGAGGCCAACTCCTCCTCCAGGCGGTCGAACGACTCGCCGATCTCCCCAAGCATCTTGTCGGGATCATCGATCCGGGTCAGGAGGCGCAAGGAGATTCCGGACGCGGAAAAGATCCCCAAGTAGTACGACAGCGGGGCGTAATGCTCGACGCCGTAGATGTCGTGATAGTGAAGCCGCCACCATCGCTCCGCCTCCGCTCGTCCCAACAGGGTCAGGCCGAACAGCCCGTAGTGCCCGTCTTTCCTCATGAAGTCGACCGCGCTGCCATTCGGAATCTCGAGGAACACCTTTCCTCCCCTCTTCATCACAGAGGCGAGGTTGCGAGCACACCGAAGAGGGTCGACGACATGCTCGATCACGTCGTTGCAAAGAACGATGTCGAACCTACCCCAGCGATCGGCCACACCGTCGGAGGTGATGTCCTCGATCGCCAGTTCACCCGACACGTGATGGTCATCGAGCTGAAGCCGGGCCAGGTCGATGAGCTTGGAGTTGATGTCGACTCCCACCACCCGGCCTGCTCCGGCCTCCTTGGCCGCCACCAGGAAGCCGCCGTAGGCGCATCCGACGTCGAGAACCTGCCGGCCGGCGAAGGCTTCCATTCCCCCCATCGATGTCACCGCGTGGCGCCCTCGCTCGACCGAGGAGAGGGTGAAGTCGATCCACATCTGGACGGTGGGATCGTCGACCCGATCGGTGTCCACTCCGTAGCGGCGGAGGGCGCCGGCCTTGAAGCTGTCTCCGATCGGAGGTTTGGGTAGCAGCCGCCGGACCACCTTCCGAAGAAAAACTCGAGGGGTCACGGGGGAAGAGTAGGGAGTAGGCAGTACTCAGTACTACTGCGTACTGTCTCGGTGATCTCAGCGATACCCTTCCGGAGATGACCCTCGAAACCGAAGCGGGCCTGTCCGATCTGATCGAGAGGTTCGATCACATCTCCTTGGGGGTCAAAAGTGTCGAAGCGGCTCTGCCCCTGGTCGATCTTCTCGGAGCCAGATTCATCAATGGGGCCGACCACGTCCGCAACGACTTCCGCTGGGTTCAGTTCCAACTGAACGATGGATCGCGTCTGGAATTGATTGCACCGCTGTCCCCTGAATCCTTTCTTCAGCGCTTCCTCGACAAGCGCGGAGAAGGCCTCCACCACGTCACCTACAAGGTCACCGATGTCGAGGCCGCCGCCGCCAGGGCCACAGCCCTCGGATACCGGACATCGGGCCTTCATCTCAACCCCGCCTGGAGCGAGGTTTTCCTGCAGCCGGCCCAAGCACACGGAGTTGTGATTCAACTTGCCGCCTGGCCCGACGACGGGGCCTGGTCGGGCTTCACCCTGCAACAGGTACTCGCCGGCCTCTCGATCGACGACAGCTGAGAATGGCGGTCCTGGCCGGGGTCCCCGTCAAGCCATTCGTGGCGGCCAAGCAGCGTCTAGCCGCCACGGTTCCGCCGCAAGCGCGCATTGCTCTGAGCCAGGAGATGGCCCGACGGACTTGCGAGCACCTGGATCGGGCGGGAGCCCGACCGATGGTCCTGGCCGGTGACGCGGGGGTAGCGCGTTGGGCCCAGGGCCTCTCGATCGAGGTTGTCCTCGAGAACGGATCAGACCTCAACCGGGCCGCCCACACCGTCGTAGCGATCGCCTCCGGTCAACCCTGGCTCCTGATCCACGCCGATCTCCCCTTGCTGGATTCCGACATCATCTCCGGCCTCATCGAGGCGTTGGGGGGGGGCCGCCCGGTG
This sequence comes from uncultured Acidimicrobiaceae bacterium, assembly GCA_964586615.1. Lineage (GTDB taxonomy): Bacteria > Actinomycetota > Acidimicrobiia > Spongiisociales > ZC4RG35 > DATEEG01. The sequence goes on from CAZPIZ010000286.1 coordinate 1,885, forward strand.
ATAGCCCCCAGCCGCGATGGGGGAACTCCGGCGGTTGGGGCGAGCCTGGCCAGCTTTGCTTTCAGCTATGGCCCCTCCAGCTACCACCGCCATCTACGGCTGCTCGCCCCCGCCGACCCCATAGTGGTGGTCGATCCGAGGCTGGCAATCGACCTCGATGAGCCGACCGACCTGGCAGTCCTTCGACGACGGGTGCGCTGGATGGCAACCCTTCTCGATAGCCTCGGCCAATCGTGACCAACCTCTATGCCGACGCCGTTGCCACCACCAGACAGGACCTGCTCCCCGTTCCCGAGCGCGCCCTGACCATTGGCGCCCATACCGACGATGCCGAGTTCGGGGCCGGAGGCACCCTCGCCAAATGGGCCCGGGAGGGATGTGAGATTTCGATGATCATCGTCACCGATGGATCCAAGGGCTCATGGGATCCTGCGGTCTCTTCGACCGAACTGGCCAAGCTGAGGGCTGCCGAGCAGGTGGCGGCGGCGGCGGAGCTGGGGGCAACCGGGGACCTCATCCATCTCGACTACATCGACGGCGAGCTCGAATACACGATGGAGCTGCGCCGCCGGATCTGCGAGTGGATCAGACGGGTCCGCCCCAATGTGGTCCTCTCACACGACCCCTGGCGACGCTACATGCTCCACCCCGATCACCGGGCAACCGGCTTCGGAGCAATCGACGGGATCGTGGCTGCACGGGACCACCTCTTCTACCCGGAGATGGGACTCGAAAAGCATCGCCCGGACGCGATCCTGCTTTGGGGCGCCGACGAGCCCGACTACTGGGAGGACATCGAGCCGACCTTCGATGTGAAGATCGCAGCTCTCCTCTGCCATTCAAGTCAGACCCGGACCACCATGAACGACGCCTCCAACGGCGAGGAAGCCCGGGCCGCCTTCATCACGAGGATGAAGGAGTGGGCGGCGAGGAACGGCGAAGCGGTGGGTCTACCGCAGGCGGAGTGCTTCAAGCTGCTGCGACCCTGAGGCCGAGCGTTCAGCGGATGGCTTCGCCGGTTTCCTTGTCGAAGAAGTGGAGCTTGCTCGTCTCCACCA
>CAZPIZ010000287.1:0-2893 GCA_964586615.1 uncultured Acidimicrobiaceae bacterium
GAACTCACCAAGAACCGCAATCGAAGTATTCCCCACGCCTTTCCTGTCCTGGTTGGAAGGGAGGCTGCGGTGTCCGGTTTTCAAGCCGCCCTCAATCGAGGCAAGGACCAGCTTGATCGCCAGGGGTTCACCGGGAAGACCGGCCAGATCGCATCGATCGACCGCGACCTGATCGCCGTCGGGGTCGGTGAGGAGGCATCGGCCGACACCCTTCGGTGGGCGGCAGGATGCCTGGCCCGTCAGCTCGGGACCATCGATCGAATCGGAACCAGCCTGCACGAGGTGGACATCGTCGGGGCCGTCCGTGCGGTGACGGAGGGTTTGATCCTGGGGGGCTACAAGTTCAGTCGGTACAAGAACGCCGGCGTCCATGACACCGTTGTCGAACTAGCAGGTGCCGATTCTCGTCAGGTCGAGGTGGCCAGGCTGGTCTCCGAAGCCGAGGTCTTTGCTCGTGATCTCGTCAACACCCCCGCCGTTGACAAGGCCCCCGAAGTCCTGGCGAAGCTGATCGCCGAGCACGCCTCTTCGGTCGGAGTCCAACCAGAGATCTGGGACGAGGACAAGATTGCCCGCGAACGCCTGGGAGGCTTGCTTTCTGTCTCGGCGGGATCCCACCGGCCGCCCCGGTTTGTCCGCTTGTCCTATCGGTCCCGGCGAGCCACCCGATCAATCGCCCTGGTCGGCAAGGGAATCACCTTTGACTCTGGGGGTCTCTCCCTCAAGACCGCCGAGGGTATGGAGACCATGAAGACCGACATGACCGGTGCCGCGGTGGTCGCGGCTGCCGTTATCGCCGCGGCGAAGCTCAAGCTTCGGGTCAATCTGGAGGCGTATCTGCCCCTCACCGACAACATGCCGGGCGGAAGGGCCGCCCGTCCCGGCGATATCATCACCTATCGAAACGGCCGGACCATCGAGGTGCTCAACACCGACGCCGAGGGGAGATTGGTCCTGGCCGATGGTTTGATCCTTGCCGCAGAAGGATCACCCGATCTCATCGTCGACATCGCCACTCTCACCGGTGCCCAGCGGATCGGCCTCGGCGACCGGGTCGGCGCCGCATTCGGAACCGAACGCGATGATGTCGATCTGGCGGTGGCGGCGGGGGCCGTCGCCGGTGAGCGCTTCTGGCCGATGCCTCTGGTTGACGATTACAGCCACCTGATCGAGTCAGACGTGGCTGATGCCAAAAACACCGGCGGACGCTATGGCGGCATCATCACGGCTGCGCTGATCTTGAGGCCCTTTGTCGACGGTCGCCGCTGGGTCCACCTCGACATCGCCGGGCCCGCCCGGGCGGAATCGCCCTATATGTGGTTCACCAAGGGAGGCACCGGTTTCGGAACGAGAACCCTGATCGCATTGGCGGAGATGATGTCGAAATAGCGTGGTGTCACGGCCAGCCTCGGTGGTGTTCTCGGAACTCTTTCACCTCGGCTCTCGTGGTCGGTCCCCAGGTTCTCATCGCCACCGGGTGCTGGCTTCGTGCCTGGACCAGGTCCTCCGGGCTGAAATGCAACCCTGATCGGACCGGGGCGATGTTGTAGAGACGGGCGGCGTTCTCCCCGAGAATCTTGCGCTTCCTCTCCTTTGTCAGCTCCGGGTATCCGAAACGCTCCTGGAACTCGGGGGAGATCTCAAAGGCCCGGAGGGCGTCGATCTGGCCCTGCGGTGAACCGTAGAAGATGGAATCGGTCCCCCACAGAAGGTTGTCCTCTCCGACCGCGACCAGAAGCTTGCCCAGGACATGGGCTGCTTGTTCCGGCCTCCGAAGGAGATGCCACCAGGTGGAACCGATCTCGGCGAACACGTTCCCTCCGGGCCTGACCCCGGCCCGACGCAACGACGTCAGAAGTCGGTTGACGCCGCGCTCGGCCGTCTCCTCGGTATACGGCCCCTCGGACGTTCCTACCTCGTATCCGGAGTGATAGATCACGAACTTGATACCGGGATGAGCAATAGCGGCTGGACCCACATCGACCGGAGAACCTATCCGGGCCCCGCCCGACAGTCCCTTGTGGATGCACAGGACGGGTGGCCCCAGTCTCTCGATGTGTTCGAGGAATTGATCGCCCACCTGCGCCAGGTTGGGGTCGTGATCGTCGAGGAACCACCCTGATGGGAAGTGGGTGAAGGTCTTCCAACCGCTTACGGTCTGTTCGGCAACGGTCTTCTCCATCTCGTCGAGAACGCCCTGGAGAGGCCCGAGCTGGGGCAAGGCCAGGGCATTGACGAGGATTCGGCTGTCCACACCAAGAGCGGTGACGACCCGTCGGGTCTCCTCCATCACCTCGGGTGGCAGCGGACTCCCTTCGGGAAGAATCGGCAAGCCGGATAGAGCTGTCATGGTCGTGTCCGAGCGGATGAACATCTCTTCGAGGAAGTGGTTCATCGAAAAGCACGCCCGGGAGTCTTCCTCGTAGCCACAGTCGGCCTGAGGGAAGGAGTTTCCCCAGAACCAACTGCCCCGGGTCGAGGGATCGAGGTCGTACTCGAGGAGATGGCCCTGCATGTCGAATACGAACTCGCCGGCACCGATGACGGTTCGTGCGATTGTCGGATCGCGGAGAGCGTCGGCCGCGATCTGGTACCTCCCCCCGATCGACCGTCCGGCCGCCGCCAGCGCCGTCTGATCGATCGCCCACAAGGTCGCGGCCGTGGCACAGGCCGAGCGGAGAAAGTCCCGACGGTTCACCCCGGTTTGCTGTGCCCCCAGTTCGCACTCGGCCATGGCCCGCTCCATCATCTCGGATCGGACGGTGTCGATTGGCTCGGGGTCGTACTCGCCATTCGAGCAGGGCCCGAACGTGATCGGCAGACCGGGGTCGTCGATGTCGCGCATGGTTCTTGGGACGGTTCTACCACTCCCAATGTTCATCCGGCCAAATTT
>CAZPIZ010000288.1:0-2892 GCA_964586615.1 uncultured Acidimicrobiaceae bacterium
TCCTCACCGGCCAGATCGGCTGCGAGGGGTTCGAGCGTGGACATCATCTCCTCAGCCAGCGCAAAACCATCGCCGGGCCGGGCCGTGACCCTCTCCGGCAAGGACAGCCAGGCCTGGCGGACCCGCGCCACTTCCGGCCGGGTGGCAAGGGCAAGAGCCAGACCGGGTCTTCCACCGGCCACCATCGCCGCCACCCGGGCCGGCTCCGGTTGGATGCCGCGATCGACCAACGCCTGAGTCAACTCCTCATCCGGGACCCGTCCGAAGTGAACTGTTCGGCAGCGGCTGGCGATCGTCGGCGGAAAGTCATCTTCCGACTCGGTCACAAGCAAGAAGATCACGGGGGCGGTTGGTTCTTCCAGAGTCTTGAGCAGGGTGTTGGCCGCTTGTTCGGTCATCAGCCCCGCTTCCTCGAACAAGAACACCCGGATAGGCGACTCCACCGGAGTCAGGGCGGCCTGGGAAACCACCCCGCGGGCCTGGTCGACCCCAAGGCTGGTCCGGCCCTCGGGCTCGACCGAGATCAGGTCGGGGTGATTACCCGAAGCTACCCGCCGACAGGACCGGCAGGCCTCCTCATGGCCGCCACGGTCAGGGCAGAGCAGCAACCTGGCGAAATCCTTCGCCACCGTGGCCTTGCCGACGGCTCCCGCCCCGGTGAAGAGGTATGCGTGAGCGGGTGCGGTCACCTCTGCCCGGAGAAACGAAAGGATGTCTCGATGTCCGATAACCCCGTCGAATCCGGCGATGGTGGCAGACTCAGCCACGAGCATCGTCGATGAGCTTGAGGATTTGTTCGGCAACCGTCTCGGGCCCGTCCACGACCTCGATCAGCTTCACCCGGTCGGGCTCGGCCGATGCCAGAGCCCGATAGGCGTCGAGGACTTCCCGGTGGAAATCGTCGGTCTCTCCGCCAATGCGATCGGGATCGCCCTGGCGAGAAAGGCCGGTGGCGGTATCAACCATCAGCACCACCACCAGGTCGGGGAGAAGACCCCCTACCGCCAACTCGTTCACCGTCCGGACCGGGTCGACGCCCAGGCCCCGGGCGGCTCCCTGATAGGCGAGCGAGGAGTAGAGCGACCGGTCCGATACAACGAAGCTGTCATGGGCCAGAGCGGGAGCAACCACTTCCGCCACCACCTGGGCCCGCTGGGCGGCGTAGAGCATTGCTTCCGCCCATGGCGTCATCTCCTGCCAATGGAGCAGCAAACGCCGGACCTCTTGACCCAGTTCGGTAGAACCCGGCTCCCGGACACTTACCACCCGCTCTCCTCGCTCTGTCAGGGCTCGTAACAACAGGGCGCCCACGGTTGTCTTTCCCGCGCCTTCGCCGCCCTCGATGGCAAGATAAAAGCCACTCATTCTTCGTCCCGGGACGACCGCTGCTTTTGGCTGCGGTCCCCGCGCATCCAGGTGATGGCGTCTCCTGCCGCGGCGAGGGTCGCCAGCTGATCGGCATCAAAGGCACTCGGCCGCAGTTCCTCGCGGGCGGCCCACAGCACGGTTCCTCCGACCAACAACACCACCAGACCGCCAAGCACGATCACAGCCCTGATGCCCTCGTTGAGCTCGCCAGCCAGAACCCCATCGAGCGCAGCCGCTCCAACGCCGGCCAGAGCGAACGAGATCAACAGAGCCGTGCGGGCAAAGGCGAACATGGTCGCGAACGTTCGGCCACGCAAGGCATCGTCGACGGTGGCATGGAGTTGGGTGAAGCCGGTGACGTAGGCCACCCCGGTACCAATGCCGGTCATGAGGGTCCAGGCGATGGCCGCCCAGATAGAATCGGTAAAGCCGGTAACGATGATGGCGATACCGATGGTCACCAGGGCGAGGCCGAACACGATCTGGCGCCGGGTGTTCATGTTGCCAAGGATTGTGACTCCCAGCATGCCGAGGCCAACTCCGATCCCAAGAGAAGTGACGATCAGCCCGTAGCCGGCGTCGGAAACCCGAAGCACCTGTTCGGCAAACGGCTGCCCGATGACGAACAGCGCTCCTCCACCGAACAGCCCGGCCGCCATGCCGAGGATCATGCGACGGATGGGCCCCCTTTTGGTCACGAACCGGAAACCCTCGGCGATATCGCGCAAAGGTGTCCGGAGATCGAACTTGCCCTTGGCGCGACGAGACTTGGGCAGCTTGACCTCAGGAATCGGGGTGAACAAGACGATGAGGGCCGACCCTAAGAAGGTGACGGCATCGAATACGAAGGCGGCGCCGATCGAGGAACCGAACGAGCCGAAGTCGGGCAGCCGCGACCCGACCTCGCTCAAAGCCGCGAAGATCGCCGAGCCGATCGGGGCGGTTCCGTAGTTGCTCAGCAGAGAGAGGCCGTTGGCGGCGAGCAGGAGGCGTTCGGGAATGAGGTGGGGTACCACTGCTTCTCGTGCCGGCTGGCGAACCATCGAAAGAAGCTCTGCGAAGAACGTGAGGATGAAGAGTTCCCGGTAGTTGTTCACAAAGAGGAGCCCGGCAGCCAGGAAAGCCCGACCGACATCGGCCACGAGCATCGTGGCTTTGCGGTTCCAGCGGTCGGCGATGACGCCCCCCACGATCCCGAAGAAGAGGCCCGGCAGGATTCGGCCGACCAGCGGCACCAGGATGCCGAGGCTGGCCGAACTGCCACCTCCTGCGATCCGGGCGGCCAGAGCGAAACTGGCGAACAGGGTTACCCAGTCGCCAAGCGACGAAATGGCCTGAGACCACCACAGACGGGCAAAGGGCCCCCTCCTGATCAGATCCCGGCCCCGGAGTTCGGACGCCGTCTCCAAGTTGATGTGACCGTACTTTCCTGGAGGCGCCAATCCTATGGAGCGGTGAGGTCACCGTGCCAGGGAGTTGACAGCGGGCGCTGGATAATGAACAGTGAAAAAAGGGATCAGGCCG
>CAZPIZ010000289.1:0-2867 GCA_964586615.1 uncultured Acidimicrobiaceae bacterium
GCCAACCAAACGGGGCTCTGGAGTCACTGGTCCGGATACCTGGTGGTCGACAAGTACCAGATGTCGGAGAAGTTCGAGTACTTCGCCATTCGGAACTCGGTTGGTGTCTTCGACTCCTCGCCGCTGTACAAATACCGCATCACCGGCAGGGACTCCGAAAGGTTCCTTTCGGGGGTGCTGGCCCGAAGCATCCGCAAGTGCCGTCCCGGCCAAGCCCAGTACACGTTGTGGTGTGACGACCGCGGTTTCGTAATCGAGGACGGCGTCATTCTTCGCAATTCACCCGACGAGTTTCTCCTGACCTCGGCCGAGCCCAACCTCGCTTACTTCAAGAACCTGATCGGTTACGAGTCCGTCGAGATCGAAGACGTCTCCGACCAGATCGGTACGCTCGCCTTCCAGGGCCCGCGCTCCCGCCAGATCCTCCAGAGCCTCGCACCCGAGATGGCGGAGATCGGATATTTCCATCTCACCGAAGCCAAGATCGGCGATGCCGCGGTAACCATCTCCCGCACCGGCTTCACAGGAGACCTTGGCTACGAGATCTGGGTGGGAGCCGATGACGCCCTCTCGACCTGGGACACGGTAATGGAGGCCAGCGAGGGCCACGGGGTCTTGCCGTTCGGCCAAACCGCGCTCCTGATGGCCCGGATCGAGGCGGGACTGCTACTTCTCAACGCCGATTTCGAGTCAAGCCGCTTCGCCTGGAACGACGAGCATCGTTCGACTCCTATCGAACTCGGATTCGGTTGGATGTTCCGCGACATCGAGGCCGACGACCGCTCTTTCATCGGTCGCAGCGCCATTCGCCGTGAGTTGTCGGGGGGAACGTCGCGCTGGAAGCTGGTCGGGCTTATGGTGGACTGGAAGGAATACGACGACAAGTACAACTCCGCCGGGCTGATCCCACCCAAGGACCACACCCCCATCACCGAGGAGTACATGCTGTACACCGACGACTACAAGCGGGTCGGGTATGCCACCAGCCTCATGTACTCACCGATGCTCCAGCGTCACATTGCTATAGCCAGGGTTCGGCCAGAGCTGTCGGCCCTCGGCACCCGCGTCAACCTCGAAGTGACGATCAACCATCGCTATGAGCTGGTCGGCGCCCACGTTGCCCGGCTACCGCTGTTCAACCCGCCCCGCAAGACGTCTTGACCAGGCCACCTGATAATTGGGCACTCAGACAAAGGATCTTTCAATGGCTACCCCCTCCCAGCGCAAGTACGACGCAATCGTCATCGGCGGCGGCCACAACGGCCTCACCAACGGCGCCTATCTGGCCAAGGCCGGGCTCAAGACCCTGATCATCGAACGCCGACATCTCGTCGGCGGGGCCGCCATTACCGAGGAGCTGCACCCGGGTTTCTGGTTCACGACGTTCTCCTATGCGTTGTCATTGCTGAGGCCCGACATCATCCACGAGCTGGAGCTGACCAAGCACGGCTTCATGCCGCTGCTGATGCCGACCAGCTTCGCCCCGATGGAAAACGGCGACTACGTGCTGTTCGGCCAGGATCGCAACGAGAACATCCACGAGATCTCCCGGCACTCGAAGCACGATGCTGACGCCTTCGATCAATACGAGCACGACATCACCATGGTCTGTCAAGCGCTCAAGCCGCTGCTTGACAACGTGCCGCCCGATCTGTTCAGCAAGGATCCGGAAGAGCTGGTGGCGATGTCGGCACTGGCCAGCCACATGCGGAGCCTGGAGCCCAGGGTGCTGCACAACGCGGTCAGGCTCCTGACGGGAAGCTCAGCCGATTTCCTCGACGACTACTTCGAGAGCGACATCCTCAAGGGTTACCTGTCCTCGTCGAGCATCATCGGCACCAAGGTCGGACCCCGTTCTCAAGGATCCGGCCTGGTCCTGCTCTACCACAACATCGGTGAGCACGATGGCGTATTCGGCTCATGGGCGTTCCACAAGGGCGGCAACGGTGGCTTCACTCAGGTCCTGGCCCGGGCCGCCCAGGCGTTCGGGGCCGAGATCATTCTCGAATCGCCGGTGTCGAACGTCATCACCTCCAATGGACGAGCGACCGGCGTGGCTCTGGAGGATGGGACCGAGATCGAAGCGGACATCGTCGTCAGTGCGGTCGATCCCAGGCGAACATTCATGCAACTGGTCGATCCTCGCGAGCTGCCAAGCGACCTGGTCGAGAACATCAAGCGGTTCAAGTTCCAGGGGACGTCGGCCAAGGTCAACTTCGCCCTCGATGGTTTGCCCAAATACCCGGCCCTGGGCGATCGGGGCGATCAGTTCCGAGGCTTCACCAACATCGGCCCGTCGATCGATTACCTCGAGCGGGCCTACGACGAGGCGAAGTACGGGTGGTACTCGTCGCGGCCATACATCGACTGCGCCATCCAGTCGACCATTGACCCTGACATGGCGCCTCCTGGCAAGCATGTGATGAGCTGCTTCATCCAGTACGCCCCTTATCACCTCAAGCACAAGGACGGAACCCCCGCCGATTGGGACCAGGAGCGTCAGGGATTTGGCGACACCGTCCAAAGGACGCTGGAATCGTTCTTCCCCGGCTTCTCGGAACTCATTCTCCACCGCGAGATCGTCACCCCGCTGGACATCGAGCGGGTCGTGGGTCTGTCGGAGGGCAACATCTTCGCCGGCGAGTTCTTCGCACCTCAGATGTTCTTCTTCCGCCCGGCCCCGGGCTGGAGCCAGTACCGCACACCCATCGATGGCTACTACCAGTGCGGATCCGGCACCCACCCCGGTGGGTGCGTGATGGGCGCCCCGGGCAAGCTGGCCAGCCAGCAGATCCTCAAGGATGTGGCAGCGAAAAGCTGAAGCCCCTATGAAAAGATCTGTGAAGGTTTACCTACCCGTTTCGGTG
>CAZPIZ010000290.1:0-2858 GCA_964586615.1 uncultured Acidimicrobiaceae bacterium
GAGAAGATGGCTACCGAGATCCGCCACCTCCAGCGATCCGAGGTGAACGAAGTTAGAGAACCTTTTCGGGCAGGTCAGAAGGGCTCCTCGGCAATGCCTCACAAGAGAAACCCGATCATCTCGGAGCGGATCACAGGGATGGCGCGGCTCTTGCGAGGCTATGCCCAGACCGGCCTCGAGAACGTCGCACTCTGGCATGAACGAGACATCAGTCATTCGTCGGCAGAGCGGGTGATCCTCCCCGATGCCTGTCTCGTTCTCGACTACATGCTCTACCGATTTACCGCCCTGATCGAAGGCCTGGTAGTCGATACCGATCGGATGCGCACCAATCTCGAATCCACCCGCGGCCTGGTCTACAGCCAGGCCGTTCTGCTGGCCTTGGTCGAAGCAGGGCTGACCCGGGACCAGGCGTATCGGGTTGTGCAGGAGAACGCGATGAAGGCTTGGGAAACCGGAGACCAGCTTCACGACTTGTTGGCCGCTGACGCCCGGATCAGTTTGACGAGCGGTCAACTGGACAAGTGTTTCGACCCGACAAGGTTCCTGTCGAACACCGGGGTCGTCTTCGATCGGCTGGCGGCCCTGGAGGTCGGATGACCCCCTCATTTTCGCGCATCAAACGCGTGCCCTGGCCCGCGTTTGATGCGCGAAAACGGGACGTAAGACGATGACCGAGCCGTTCATGGCGGCGCCGCACAACGATGTCCTCCACCTCCTGATCCAGGTGGCGATCCTCCTGGCGGCCGCACGTGTCCTTGGCGAGATCTGTCAGCGCCTCAAGCAGCCTTCGGTGGTCGGTGAGATCATGGCCGGGATCCTGCTCGGGCCTTCGGTGCTGGGTGCCCTGGTTCCAACGCTGGCACGTTGGACTATTCCCCAAACTCCGGTGCAGGGCTATCTCCTCGAGGTCGTGGCTCTCATCGGGGTGATGATGCTCCTAGTCATCACAGGATTTGAAACCGACCTTGCCCTGATCCGGCGAAAAGCTAGGACCGCGATGGGGGTTGCGGTTGGTGGGCTCCTGGTGCCTTTCGCTAGCGGTCTGGTGCTCGGTTATTGGTTCCCTTCCGACCTGCTCACAGACCCGAGCAAGAGAACGGTTTTCGCTCTATTTCTCGCCACGGCACTGTCGATCTCGGCCATTCCGGTCCTGGCCAAGATCCTGCTCGATCTGCAGATGATGCGGCGCGATATCGGTCAAACGATGCTGGCCGCAGGAATGATCGATGACATCACCGGGTGGACCCTGCTCGGGATCGTCGCGACTCTGGCCTCGGTCGGACGGATCGCGCCGGAGAACGTGCTCCGCTCCCTTCTGACGGTGGCGATCTTCCTTGTGGCCTCGGCCACAGTTGGCCGGTTCATCGTCTCCCGGAGTCTTGCCTTTGTTCAGGATCGAATGAAGGGTCGCGATCGTCTACTGACCCTGATCATGGTGCTCGCATTTCTCTGGGCCGGTTTCACCCAGTGGCTGCGGCTCGAGCCGGTGCTGGGAGCATTCGCCATCGGAATCCTCTTCGGGCAAATGCGCCGGCTGCCCACGGACGTGTCGCACAAGTTCGAAGCGACGGCATTGGCGATCTTTGCGCCGATTTTCTTTGCAGTCGCCGGCCTGAAGGTCGACGTGGGCAGCCTGGCCGATCCGCGTCTATTTCGCCTCGCGCTGGTCGTGATCGGCGTAGCCACTTTCGGAAAGGTGGTTGGGGTATACGTCGGGGCTCGGTATCTGAGCAAACAAGACCGCTGGACATCGCTGGCCTACGGAGCCGGGCTCAACGCCCGCGGGGCCGTCGAGATCATCGTGGCGTCTATCGGCCTCTCCCTCGGGATCCTCACGCAAGAGGTTTTCTCGATGGTGGTCTTGATGGCCGTGGTCACCTCGCTCGCAGCTCCATTCGCTCTGCGTGCCATTCTCCGACGAATCGAGCCCGGCCCCGATGAGCTCGCCCGGCTCCGACGCGAAGAGAGCTCCGAGGGATCCCTGGTCGCGACCATTCGCCGGGTGCTGGTACCGGTTCGACCTCGTCAGAGCGCGCTCGGCGGCGCCCAGGTCATCGGTGCCATGTTGTTGGGCAGGTTGGCCATGGCCAACGGGATAGCAATCACCCTCCTCTCTGTGGGATCGAGGGGGGATCGCGCTCAGCTCAATGAGTTCCTCGACGAAGTGGAACCCCTATTCGGCCCCAACACATCAGTTACCCGCCGAATCGTCGAAGGTCCCGATCCGGTTCAGGCGGTAATCACCGAGGCTGAAAGGGACTATGACCTAGTTGTCCTTGGCGCCACCGAGATGGACTCGACTTCAGAAGCCCTGTTCGGGGGGGTAGTCGATGAGATCGTCCGCCTGGCTCCAGTCTCCTCATTGGTCGTGCGGGGTGGGACAGTTCCGGTCGGATGGCGGCCACGGCGGATCGTCCTCCCCACCGACGGAACCCCGGCGTCGCGTCGAGCCGCCGAACTCGCCTTTTCAATCATCGAGCCGGATGGGATGGTGACGGTGGTCCACGTCGTCCCCAAGGAGACCAGTGCGGTCGCCGCCATCATCGCTGACGATCCAGCCAATCGACTCGAGATCGGTCAGCAGATCGCGGCCGACTTGCGACAGCTCGGCGAGTCCTTCGGAGTCGCCACCGAAACCGAAGTGAGGATGGGTCCCGAACCCGAGGACGCCATTCTCGAAACCGCCCGTCGAATCAACGCCGATCTGGTAGTTCTCGGGACGTCAGTCAGAACTGCTTCTCAACGTCTGTTTCTTGGCCCTCGAGTTGAACGAATCCTGGCCTCGTGTCCCTGCCCGGTTGTGGTGCTGAACACTTGAGAACCTCAATCCTCCTCTACCAGCCAGGCGGCGCCCC
>CAZPIZ010000291.1:0-2841 GCA_964586615.1 uncultured Acidimicrobiaceae bacterium
ATCAGTTTTCGCGGGCCGTCCTCGACTTTGAGCGAGGCTGGTGGCAGTTGCCCGGCCCTAAAGACGAGATGATCGGCGAGAGGCTCGGATGCTCCTCGGCCGAGTATTACCGGGCTCTGGTAGCCCTGCTTGAGGACCCCGCCGCGTCCCGATACGACCCATTGACGGTCCTCAGATTGCGCCGATTGCGCGAGAACGCCTTGGCCTGCGGAGCGACCGGCACCGGGAGAAATTGACATGCCGGGCCGGCATGCAGCGCCCGCCGGGCCGAGTTTCTATCGCGATCTCCTGACGATGCTCGGAGGTATCCTCGCAGTAGCGGTCATCGTCTATCTGGGTCTGTCGGCGTTGTCGACCCCTGACAGTCCCGGGACAACCGACACCACTGCCTCGTCGTCGACGACGACTTCCGAGCTGGCCTCGACCATTACTCGCGAGCCCACCACTTCGACGACCTCCTCAACCACCACCACCAGTACGACCATCGTCTTGAGGGCGCCTTCCGAAATCCGGGTTCAGGTGTTGAACGGGGTTGGTGTTGCCGGTCTTGCTTTCGAGGTGAGTTCGGAATTGGACGATCTGGGGTATCAGACCCTCGAACCCGGGAACTATGAACCGGTTCTCTCCCAGTCGCGGGTCTGGTATGCGGCCGGCTTCGAAGCCGAAGCTTTCGAACTGGCCGCCGAATTTCCCGACGCCCTGGTCGAACAGGCCAGCGCCGACCTTGCCATAGACGCCGACATTGTGGTGGTGCTGGGCGAGTCTTACGAGGGCTGATGAGCGACGCCTGGGAGCGCCCGGTCAGCGGATGGCCGGTTGGGACCTGGGCTATGGCAGGGATGCTCCCCATCGTCGCCGGGATCGGCATCTCCGCCAATGTCTTGTCGCCCGGTCTGGCCCTAGACCTGATCTCATTGTGGCCCGGGCTGTTGCCGGTAGTGATCGCATTGATCATCGTGGCCATCAGAAAGGCATGGCGCCGGAGGATGGGTGCTTTGCCGCCGCTTCTCCTAATCACCTGGATAGCGCTGGCGGTGGCCGCGCATTTCTCGGCCTGGGAACCCCTACCCTCATCCTCGGCCGATCTGATCGGGCCCGCCGAGTTCCCAGGTCACGTCACACTCGCCGCCCATTCCTCCGGAGTCCTTGATGTGAGGGTCAAGGACCGGGGAGCGATCTATCGGGTTGGTTTCGTGCGCCTCGGCGGCCAGGTTGGTATCGCCAAGGCCGAAGAGGTCGCCACGGCCTTGGGGCTCACGGTTTCCATAGTCGATGGCGGGTCCACCGGATGGTTTCGGTATGCGGGGTGGACGGTAGACCTCGCTCCTCGTACCCAATGGAACCTCAGCCTCGGTGGCGACCTGAGCGTCGATCTCACCGGCCTCGATCTTGGCTCGGTGTCGCTGGAGGGCCAAGGCGAGCTGGTCCTGGGTCCGACCGATCACCCGGTACCGGTGGCCGCGCGAGGCGATTTCGAGTTCCTGATTCCGGGTGGCCTGGCAGCACGGGTGGTGGGGAACGCCGACGTGCCGAGCGGCTGGCAGACCACCGCCGACGGGTTCAGGTCGCCGGTTGACGGCGAAGGTTGGGTGATATCGGTGGCCGCGGGGAGTTCTGTGGTCATCAATGGTGGGTAGGTACACTCGCCGCAATGGTGGGTGAGACATCCAGCGACCGGCTAAGGCGGGTCGCACTCGTCATTTGGATCTCGCTCGGCGCGCTTGGCTTGATATGGATCTTTCTCCGGATCGCAGACAGCGTCCGCATAATCTGGCTTCCGCTGGTTTTTGCCGCCGGGATTGTATTTCTCCTCAACCCACTGGTCAGCGCTTTTCATCGGTTGCGGATTCCCCGCATAGTTGGGACCTTCCTGGCGTTTCTGACGCTGGCAGCCTTGTTGGTTGCCGCCGGATTCGTTGTGGTGCCGTTGGTACAACAGCAGAGTGCCGACTTTGCGGAGCAACTCCCCAACCTTTACGACAGGATCCTCGTATGGCTCGAGGAGACGGGTGAGCGTTTCAATCTCGAACTGGGCCCGCCGCCGACGTTGGAGGTCATCCAGCAGTGGATTCAGGATCCCGCCAACCAGGAGACCATCCAGCAGGTAATAGGCAACTTCGGCTCGTTCGGGGGGGATCTGATCAGAGGCGTCGCCGAACTCCTGGCGGTGATGGTTCTGGCGCCCTTGCTGGCCCTGTACATGCTGATCGACCTACCCAAAATCAAGGGTTTGGCCACCGAGCTCACTCCTCCCAGGCACCGCGAGGAAGTGGTGTACGTGGCCGGTCAGGTCGTCACCGCTCTGGGAAGTTTCGTGCGCGGCCAGTTGCTGGTCGCCTTCATCGTCGGGTTGGCGGGGTCGGTGAGCCTCTGGGTGCTCGACATTCCGTTCTGGTTGATCATTGGCATCCTGTCAGGAATCCTCAATCTGGTGCCGTTTGCAGGACCGGTGGTAGGCGGGGCGCTGGCCGCTCTGGTGGCGCTGCTGAACGGCTCGCTCACCAAGGCGTTGTTGGCTGTCGTCATCTTCACCCTTATCCAGCAGGTCGACAATCACATCATCACCCCCCTGGTGCAGAGAGCGCGGGTGAAGCTATCGCCGATGGTGATCGTGCTGGCTCTCATCATCGGTGGCGCTCTGGCCGGTCTGCTCGGGGTGCTGGTGGCCGTGCCGTTTACTGCCGCGATACGCATCATCGTGGGCCACCTCTGGAGGACCCGTGTGCTCGGCCAGTCCTGGGCGGAGGCATCCGAGCGAATGATCGAACGGACTCCTCCCCCCGACCGAATTGCTGGGATTCGCCGCCGCCATCCGGCCGGTCAGCAGAAGCTGTTCGACAC
>CAZPIZ010000292.1:0-2813 GCA_964586615.1 uncultured Acidimicrobiaceae bacterium
CCGATTTGTAGACGCTGGCGGACCTCGTCCAAGCCGACAGTACCCGTCGAGAATTCAGATCTCGGGCGCCTATTGGCTGCTACTCGTCAGGTTGGAACTGGCGGAGCAATTGCTCGGCGACGTCGCGGAGCTTGCGGTTCTCCCGTTGGGAGATCTCCCTCAAGCTCGTGAAGGCTTCAGCCATTGTTGAGCCATCTCGGTGCATCACGATCCCAACCGCCGCACCAATAATGTCTCTCGTTTCGAGGGCACGGTGAAGATGGTCGATCATGTCCTTGGTTTTGGCGAAGGCTTCGGCATGGCGAACCGCGATTGCTGCCTGCTGCGCGAACCTGACAGCGACCTTTTCATCGTCAGATCCAAACGGATCGTCGATCGAGTAGAGGTTTAGCAGCCCGATCACCTCATCATCAAGGATCATCGGAACCGAACAGGAACTCACGACGCCTTGCGACGCTGCAAACGGAGCAAATCGGGGCCAGCGATCATCGATTCTCATGTCTTCGACCAAAAGCGGGCGGCGGGTCTCCCTAGCTGACACGCAGGGCCCCTCTTCGATTTCGTATTGGTAGGCATCGACTTTCTCGGCGATGTCGCCGGTGGTCGTCCTGGCCGTCATTCGCCCATGATTCTCGAGGGTGACTCCGGCCTCTTCGCAGGCCGGAATCACTGCGACCGCCAGGCTGCCGATGCCCTGAAGAACGGTTTCCAACTTGGCTTCTTGGATAAGAAGTCTGCTCAGCTCCCCGGCGGCCTCATACAGGGCCTGGTAATCCTTCATCGAATACCTCATCGAGCCCTGCATTGCTGCGCCTCCTGCCTGGGCGTGGCTTTTCCGATTCAGTCCTCGAACTCCGCTTTCTGAAGTGAGGTTTTCCTAAGCGGACTTCGGACGGAGATCCTTCCCGCCAGACCAGCCTAGATCCACTTGACTGACCTGGACAAAGCATCAGCTACCACTGCGTTGCGGACCTTCGCCACGGTCATTACATTTCCGGTCGCGCGGGTTCGATAGGTAGCCCTTTGCGTTTCTGGAACTTCATCGTTCTTGTGATGTGAAGGAGATCTCCATGGCCGGCCTCATTAATTCGGATTGGGTGGTGCTGACCCTTGATGGCGAGTTAGACATGGCTCGCATCGAGGAACTCGACGGGATGTCGGCAATCGCGGTCAATGGTGACCAAGTCGATGTCATCGTCGATTTGACCAACGTGACGTTCGCGGACTCATCCGCTGTCTCTTGGATGATCAGCCTCCAGGGTCTCGTGGACGGGCTTAATGGTCGGCTTCGGGTTGTCATTCAAAGGAATTCGCCTTTGATACGTCTCTTGTCGCTAACCGGCTTGGAAGGTCACTTCATTGTCTTTCCGACACGGATCGAAGCCGAACAAGAAATATCCGTTGATGTCTTTGACGCTGTCGACCAGCTTCTGGCCATTCTTGCCGATCCTGATGCTGCTAACCGGATGGCGCGATTCAGCGAAACAGATTGTCCAGGCCGAAGTGGCGACGTCTGGGACCAGGCCACTCAAGCCGGCTACGCCGAGTGGACAGGGCTGGCGTATCGCCTCACCAACAAAGGGAGGGCACGGGGTCGCCAAGTAGCTCGGAATCTCCGATCACCGCGGGAAGTGCCGTTGCGTACGCCCGACCCGACCCACGAAACGTCGTAGTCATTCGCTGAAAGATGCTTGTGTCAGCGGCCATGGTCCGGCCGGGTGGGCTGGCCGGTTTCGGGGAGGAGAGCGTGGGCGTTGGTGGACGCGATCCACACCATCGAGATGTGAAGCGCGGGGCACCTTGGAATCGGAGCGTTACGCGCACTTAGGCCTTTCTACACTCCCCAGGCGGAGCTCACATCAACTAGGCAGGAGGCGGAAATGAACGGGCTTTCCTGGTCGTCGGTCGTGCGAGGGCTGGCTTGGATCCTCGCCATCACTTTTTTCATCTCCGCCGTTCTAACAACGCTGCTCTCGTTTGAGGTGCTCGGACCGCCACCCGAACGGGGCGAGGACTTCATCCAGTTCATCCTCGATATATTCCGCTGGGAGCAAGACCGGTGGCCGATCGACCTGGCGGCGTCGGCTCTGGCTGCCATTGGGTTTCTTGCCCTCGGGGCGCTTGGTCCGGCGTTCCAGCGTCTCACGGCGCCCGAGGATGGGCGCCGGGGACTTCTGGGGACGTCGTTTCTTTCCGCCGGGTTACTCGGAGCTGCTTCGCAATTGGTGTGGATCGGTGTCAAGCCGATTGCCACAAGTCCCGAGTATTGCGATTGCGGATTCCTGCAAGAAGAGATCATGTCCAGGCTGATGATTCTCAATGTCGCCGGCGGTGTGCAGGCCTGGTTGCTCAACGGAGGGCTCGTTGCGTTGGCTGTTGGACTTGTGGTCGTGGCGAGATTGGGCCAGAGGGCGGGGATGCCAGTCGGATGGCGTTGGCTCAGCTTGGTTACTGCGGCAATGAGTCTCCTGGGTGTCGCAATATCGTTCTTTGATGTCTACCCCCTTGACGCGTTGTTGGTGCTCTTAATCGCGGGTGTTCTCGCCCCGGCATGGGCGCTGTGGCTCTCTCGCCGGGCAACCATCCTGTGGCCGGAGACTACGGGGGCGGCGGTGCCTTACATGTCTTCCGACTGATCTGCCTCTCAGCCCGTTCTCACGGTGTCGCTCGATTCGGGGTGAGTCGGGTTCCGTTCACTCGTCACATTTCGTGAACCGAATGGGCCGGTGATCACGACAATGTGGCGATGAGGGACGCCGCTGCTCGCTTCGATCACAGAAGGGCACATCGACGCGCTTCGAGTTCTTCATGAG
>CAZPIZ010000293.1:0-2810 GCA_964586615.1 uncultured Acidimicrobiaceae bacterium
CTCGACGACACCGACCGATACGGAGTCGAGATGGGCTTGCAACTGGCACAAGGCGCCGAAGGAACGGTGACCCTGGTGTCGATGGGACCGGCCGGCAGCATGCAGGGCATACGTCAGGCGCTGGCCATGGGGGCCGGGAAGGCCGTGGTCGTCGATGACCCGGCCCTGCGCGGTTCGGATGCGCTTCTCACCGCCCGGGTGTTGGCAGCCGCCATCGCCCGGGAGGGATTCGACCTTGTCATAGCGGGGACCGAATCGACCGACGGCTACTCGGGAGTGGTGCCACAGATGGTCGCCGAGTTGCTCGACGTGCCTGCCCTCACCTATGCCACCAATGTGGAGGTGAGAGACGGAAAGGTGACGATCCATCGTCAGACCGCTACCGGCTATGAGGTGGTCGAGGCTTCCCTCCCGGCTGTGGTCTCGGTAACGGCTGGCGTGTTCGAACCTCGATATCCCACCTTCAAAGGAATCATGGACGCCAAGAAGAAACCAGTCGAGACCCCGACCCTGGCCGAGCTGGGGGTGGATCCGACGGTAGGTCAGAAGGTGGCAGGGATCTCGGAAGTGGCGGCCCGGAACGCCGGAGCCAAGATCGAGGACGATGGAGACGCCCATCTCAAGATCGTCGAGCTGCTCACCCAGAAGAAAGTGATCTGATGGCGGGTGTCTGGGTTTTCGTCCGGGAGGCCGATGGGGGTCCATCTCCGATCGGTCTTGAGCTGCTGACCAGGGCCCGCGACCTCGGTGAAGTCACCGCCATCTACGTTGGCCGCGGTTCCGATCTGGCCTTCGCCAAACTTGGTGAATTCGGCGCATCCAAGGTCCTCCATATCGACCCGGGTGACAACCTTGCCGGGGCCCCGGTGGCGCGGGCGCTTACCGATCGGGTATCAAGCGACAAGCCCGAACTCATCCTCTTTGGCCAGGCGTACGACGACCGCGACGTCGCCGGCCGGCTCGCCGCTCGTCTCGGCGCCAGCATCATCTCCAATGCCATCGACGTCGACCTGGTCGGCGGTACCGCCAGCACCACCCATGAGATCTTTGGCGGGACCCAGGTGGCCACGGCCACATTCACAGGAGTTGGCCCCTATGTCGTCCTGGTCAGACCGAAGTCGTTCACCGCGGCGCCATCGACCGCATCAACGGACACACCCTCGGTCGAAGAGATCGATCTACCCGATGTGGGCAAGGCCGGTGCAAGGGTCACTGGCACTCATGTCGAAGAACGCGAGGGACCAAAGCTCGAGGACGCAGCCATCATCGTTTCCGGTGGGCGCGGATTGGGGTCGGCCGATAACTACCAGCTGGTCGAGAAGCTCGGCAAGCTGCTCGGCGCCGCCACCGGCGCCACCAGGGCCATCGTCGACGCCGGGTGGGTTCCGTACGCCAAGCAGGTGGGCCAGACTGGCAAGACTGTCAAACCCGACGTCTATATCGCCGTCGGAATCTCGGGCGCAATGCAGCACCTGGTCGGAATGAAGGACTCCAAAGTCATCATCGCCATCAACAAGGATGCCGACGCACCGATCTTCACGATCGCCGACCTCGGGGTCGTAGGTGACGTCCACAAGATCCTGCCCAAACTGATCGAAGCCCTCGAGAAGCGTTAGGGCGAAAGCCGCTAGAAGCTGACTCCTAATGCGCCACCGACTCCGGCGGCCCAGAAGGTGGGTGAGACCGGTCCGGCCGCGACCGCTGAGGCCAATTCCCGGCGACCCGGGTGCCCACCACTGACCAGAGCCAGCTGATCTCTGGTGTGGGCACCACCGTGAGCTCCCAGCAGGATCGGTGATTCGAAGGGGCCGAAGTAGCGGCCAACATCACACCAGGTGAGAACGTTGCCGTCGGGGAGCAGCTCCCAACCCTCCACCCCATCGATCTCTGACAGAACCTCTGGCCCGGCCAGGCCACCGACCAGGGCGGCACTTCCCTCGTCTACGACGATGAGGTCGTCGCCAAGATGGGATCGGAGGTCTATACCAGGGCCGTCGACCGTGTCTTGGACGTGATCACTCACGACAATCAACACCGTGTCATCCCAACCAGCGCGCAGGGCATCGTCGATCTCACCGATTCGTTGGTCGATCCGACGATAAGCGTCGATGGCCTCGTCCGAGCCGGGGCCATACACATGCGAGAAGGTGTCGATCGATCCGAAGTATCCGATGACGAGCCCGGCCTCGGTCTCGATCTCTCCTACAAGCCTCGGTAACACGGCCGAATCGTCGGGGTACCCGAGAAGGTCGAGTTGCTCGACCGTGGTGACATCGCCACCGGGGGGCCAATGCCTGGTGGCGCTGGTAGCCCCCATGACTCCGACCAGGTGGTGATCGCCCAGCACTGCCGCCGTTTCAAGGTGAGAGAGTCGGTCGAACAGGGTCGGTACCCCCGGCCCGACCTCCCATGCACCACGCACATCTCCGTTACGAATCACATGGTTGGCATAGATGCTGTGGATCTCCGGACCGACCCCTGTGATGAACGATGCATGGTTGGGGTAGGTGCACGAGGCCATGACCGAGAGCCCGGCACCCGCTACGGCGCCATCGGTGTTAGCCCAGCGCCAGAGGTTGGGCGTCAGCCGCGGCGAAAGCCGGGACGGATCGAAGGCGTCGAGTATCAGAAACATGACCCGCATTTGATTCATCTGAGGGTTTACCAGGCTCCAATCGAGGATGGACCGGTGGTGGGTGACCCAATGTGGGGTCACCCACCACATCCGGGGACTCTTACAAAGCCCAGACCCGGACTCTGCCGTCGGCGCAGCCAAGGCCGAGCAAATGACCGTCGTCGGAAAAGTCGAG
>CAZPIZ010000294.1:0-2801 GCA_964586615.1 uncultured Acidimicrobiaceae bacterium
TGTTCCTGGTGGCCATATCGATCTACCTGACGACAGCTGCGGTTATTAGGCGAAAGCCCAAGCTTCGTGAATATGCCGACCGCCGACAGCCCTTGTGGGCGATGCTGGCTCCATACGGAGTCTCGCTGGTGGTTGTCGTTCTGATTGTCGACCGTCTCGGGGAGTCGCGGATCGCACCAGATGTTCAACTGCTGTTGTTGATCGGGCTCCTCCTGGTCGGATTGGTCGTTGCCCGCCAGGCGGTCGCCCTGCGGGAGTACCGGAGCCTGGTCCAGCAGCAACGTTCCTCTCTCGTCTCATCGGTTTCCCACGAGTTGCGGACACCCTTGACGGCCATGGTCGGTTTTCTCGACGTGCTCAAGGACCCGCTGGTGACGCTCGAGCCCGAAGAGAGAAACGAGCTGGCCGAGGTCGTCCATCAACAGGCCCTCTACATGTCGCGCATCGTGGCCGATCTCCTGCTGCTCGCGCGGAACTCGAGCGGTCTCCAGCTTCAGGAATCCGAGGTGAGGTTGGACAGGCTCATCCCCGACACCCTCCGATCGATACCGGAAAGCCAGGGTGTTCTAGAAGTTGAGATCGAACCCCACCTGGTCGCCCATCTCGACGGCGATCGGCTCCGGCAGGCGGTTGCCAATCTCGTCGTCAACGCTCTCAGGTACGGAAGGGGCCGGGTTCTGGTGTCGGCCGCGTCGATGGGACCCGATCTGGTCGTCGAGGTTCACGACAACGGGGAGGGTGTGCCCCGCAAGTATGAACTGGCGATCTGGGAGCAGTTCGAGCGCGGTGTCCACAGGTTGAACTCGACCGTGCCGGGCTCGGGGATCGGGCTTGCCATCGTCGACATGGTCGTCAGAGGGCACGGCGGGATCGCCAGTTACGAACGATCAAAGCGCCTTGGGGGGGCATGCTTCAAGATCGTCTTGCCGGGACGGTTGCGTGCCGAGCAACCGATCGATGCGGAGCCGACCACGGTGCGGGCGGTCAGCGTCTAACCGGTCGGCTGTCTAGCCCACCAGCCCCACTGCCCGGCGAACCGACACCATGGTGGCTTCCGCCCTCGCCCTGGCGTCGAGGGCGCCCTTCTGCATGATCCTTGCCACGTCGTCGTCGTTCATGGCTTTGAACCGTGTCCTGATCGGCGTGAGCTTCTCGACGACCGCCTCGGCCACGGCTTCTTTGAACCGTCCGTAGCCGGCGTCGGCATACCCGGCCTCGAGCTCGGAGAGGCTGCGACCGGTACTGAAGGCAAACAGCTCCAAGAGATTGGAGATGCCCGGCTTTTCGTCCCAGTCATAGCGCACGGTTCGGTCCGAATCGGTGACCGATGCCTTGATCTTCTTCCTGATGGTGTCAGGCTCGTCGAGCAGATTGACCCGGGAGCCGGGGTCTGGATCGGATTTCGACATCTTCGCTTTGGGGTTCTGAAGCGACATGACCCGGGCTCCGAGTTCGGGCGTGATCCTCTCCGGCAGGGGAAAGATCTCCCCAAAGCGCGAGTTGAAGCGGAGAACCAGATCGCGGGTCAGCTCCAGGTGCTGGGTCTGGTCGTCACCAACCGGCACCGCGTGAACCCGGTGGATGAGGATGTCGGCCGCCATCAAGATCGGATACGACAGAAGTCCGAGGTTCTTGCCTGCCCGGTCTGCCTTTTCCTTGAACTGGGTCATCCGCTCGAGTTGGCCGAGCCCGGTGATAGTGCTCAGGATCCAGGTGAGCTCGGCGTGTTGGGGGACCTGGCTCTGGAAGTAGAAGAGCGACCTGGCGGGGTCGACCCCGGCCGCAATCACGAGTTTGGCTGTGATCATCCGGGCCCGCGCCAGCTCGGCGGGGTCGTACGGCACGGTAATGGCATGGAGGTCGGCGACGCAGTAGTACGTCTCGTATTCCTCCTGCATCTTGACCCAGTTGTCGAGTGCTCCAACGAGGTTGCCGAGCTGAAGCTCGCCGGTCGGCTGGATGCCGGAGAACACCCGTTTCTTGTCGGTCATTTGTCACTCCTGATGTGAAAAGGCCGGAGGCTGGGGGCCTCCGGCGAAAGCATGGTCATGGTGCGGCGGCCCGGATCAAACGGTTCGCCGCCACCAGAACCTGCGAAGAACTTTCATCGAAGGCGAGATTAGCGATGAGAGGCCGGGCCGGGCCAAACCTGCCAGCACAATCCGGAGACAGCTTGCCTCCGAACCAGGTGGGTGAGGAGCACAACTAAACCAGCAATAGGCAAACCACGAACAAACGGCCAGCGACGATGGGTGGGGTCCATGGCGGGTGTCTCAGCCGCCGTTGCTGCCCTCGGGGGTTCCGAACTCATCGCATCGCTCTCACCTCGATTGGCGTCGCCGGTTGTCGCTGTAGGCGAGCGGGTCATCGATCTGGTTCCCCCGCCGGTGAAGGACATGGCGATCAGTCTCTTTGGGACGGCCGACAAGCTGGCGCTTCTGGTGGGGATTCTCACGGTCATCCTTGCCTATGCGGCCATCGTTGGCGTGCTGGCCATGCGGAAGGGCCTTATCGTCGGCCGGGTCGGGATCGGCCTCTTCGGCTTGATCGGAGCGAGCGCGGCGCTGGCCGGTCGGGCCGGTCCGATCGGAGTCATTCCGAGCGTCGCCGGCGCAGCCATCGGAATCTTCGTCCTCGGATGGTTGATCGCCCCCTCGGTAGCTTCAAGAGGTGCGGTGGCCGCTACGCGGGGAGGCACCGACCAGGGCCGTCGTGCGTTCATGTTCAAAGCGGCCGCGGCGACGGTTGGTGGCTTGCTGGCGGGTGGTGCCGGGCGCCTGCTGGTCGGGGTCGGGGCGCCC
>CAZPIZ010000295.1:0-2797 GCA_964586615.1 uncultured Acidimicrobiaceae bacterium
TGTGCCTGTCGCCCGACGGATGACAACCGCCGATCCCAGACGGCTGGCAGTGAGCCTGCTTGGGGTTGGTGCCGCCATCGGCCTGGTGTTGCTGCTTCAGGGCCTGTGGAACGGGCAGCTGGGGCAGATCACCGCCTACGAGGACCAGGTGGGGGCCGACCTGTTCGTGGCCCAACAGGGAACTGAGAGCATTCTAGGTGACCTGTCGATGGTGCCCCTGGGGGCCCTCGAACAGGTAGCAGCGATCCCCGGAGTTCAGCGGGCAGATCCCGTCCACATCCACTACACGGTTTTTGATCTGCACGGACAGAAGGAGTTCGTGCTGCTAGTGGGCTCCGATCCGGGTGGTCTGGGCGGTCCCTGGGAGCTCTCTACCGGCAGGCCGGCTGAAACGGTCGGCGAGGCGGTGCTCGATCGCACCTTCGCCGAGGAACATGACCTCGTAGTCGGAACCGAGTTCGAGATGGGCAGACGAACCTTCCGCACGGTGGGCCTGTCCGAGGGAACCCGCTCATGGATGACCAGCCTGGTCTTCGTCACAACCGACACCGCCCGTGAGATGACCGGAGGTGACGGAATTGTGACCTACCTGCTGGTGCAAACCGACCAACCCGACGCGGTCGGCGCCGCCATCCGGGCCGAAACCGGTCTCGAACCGCTTCTGCCTGCGGCCCTGGCCAAGAGCGATCGGGAGATTCTGGCCGGAATCATGGAGGGCCCGGTGTTGCTGATGATCGGGATCGCCTTCGCCGCCGCCACCCTGGTGGTGGCACTCACCGTCTACTCGGGTGTCGTCGAGCGGCTCCGCGAGTACGGGATCGTCAAGGCGATGGGGGCCGGACGCGGGACAATCCTCCGCCTGGTCGTGGGCCAGACCATCTTCATCGCCATCGCCGGTAGTGCCATCGGCTACCTCATGTATCTGGGTGGCGCCTGGCTGGTCGGTCGGCTCCGTCCCCAGTTCTGGTTCTCCCTCCAATGGCGTCACCTGCTGGTGCTGGCGGCGGCCGCCATCGGGATGGGTTTGGTTGCAGCGCTAATCCCGGCCCGCCGGCTCGGGCGGCTCGAACCGGCGTCGGTCTACCGGGGGTGGTGAGAATGGTCCCGATCGCACGACGCATGCTGTTCACCGACGGGCGGCGGGCGCTGCTCGGGGTGGCCGGGGTGGCCGTCGCCCTGGTGATGGCACTCACCCTCGATGGCATCTTCGCCGGGACCACCCGCCAGGTTTCCCGCTACATCGACACCTCTCCCGCCGACGTCTTCGTCTCCCAGGAAGGTGTCCGCACCATTCACATGGCGATATCGGTGGTTCCAATTGCGGACTCCGACCGGATCCGGGAGCTGCCGGGAGTGGCATGGGCAGAGCCGATCCTCTTCTCTAGTGACACCCTCCGAGTGCCTGCCGGACGGCGACCCAGCTACGTCATCGGCTACCAGCCCGGTGGGCGGGGCGGACCGCAGACCCTGGTCGAGGGACGAGAGCCCGGAACCGGCGAGATGGTCATAGACGACTCGGCCGCCAACGCTCTCGACATCGCCCTGGGCGACGAGGTAGAGGTTTTGGGCCGAACCTGGCGGGTCTCCGGGTTCACCACCGGGATGACCAGCATCGTCAACACAAGCGTCTACGTCACATTCGATGACCTCGCCCGAATCCTCGGATCGCAGAACGCCGCCAGTTACATCCTGATCGGTGCCGAAGGTGATCCCGAGGCGGTTGCCGACCGGGTCGAGGCCGCCATCCCCGGGGTCGAGACCCAGACGCGGCCCCGGTTCTCCGCCGAAGAACGGACGGTGGTGAAAGAGATGAGCACCGACCTCTTGAACATCATGTCCCTCGCCGCCTTCCTCGTCGGCCTAGCCGTGATCGGGCTGGTCCTCTACGCCACGGTCCTGTCCCGGCTCAGAGACATCGGGGTCATGAAGGCCCTCGGCCTCGGACGTCTCGGAGTCTCTCGTCTCGTCCTCACCCAGGCCCTGTGGACCGTCGTAACCGCTCTCGTTCTAGCTGTGGCCGTCACCTACGGCATCGGCACCATCGTCGCCGCCCTGGCACCCGACATCGACGTGGTCGTGGAGGCCGCCTCCCTGCTCCGCGCCGGGGCGGGCGCCGTCCTGGTGGCTGCGGTGGGGGTGATCGTCCCCCTCATCAAAGTATGGCGGGTCGACCCCGCCACCGTCTTCAGGAGAACATCATGAGCAAGACCGCCCTCGCCGCCAGACAACTTGACAAGACCTTCGGAGAAGGCGCCACCGAAGTCCACGCTGTCCGAGGGGTAGACCTCGAGGTCCAAGCCGGAGAAGTCGTTCTGATCATGGGGCCCTCCGGCAGCGGCAAGACCACCCTCCTCTCCATGCTCGGCGCCATGCTCCGTCCCACCGCCGGAGAGGTGCTCATCGACGGAAAGGATCTCGCCGCCATCTCCGAGGCCCGGCTCCCCAAGCTGCGGGCAACCACCTTCGGGTTCGTCTTTCAGGACTTCAACCTCCTCGGCGCCCTCACCGCCGTGGAGAACGTTGAGTTCGCCCTCAACCTCACCGGTATTACCGGCCGAACTGCCCGTGAACGGGCCGAAGGACTCCTCACCGGTTTGGGCCTGGCCGACCGTCTCTTCTTCCGCCCTGAGAAACTGTCGGGAGGGGAGAAGCAACGGGTCGCGATCGCTCGAGCCCTCGCCAACCGGCCACCGGTCATCCTCGCCGACGAACCCACGGCCAACCTCGACTCGAAGATAGGCCACGAGATCGCCCGCCTCCTCCGCCGCATCGCCACCGAAGAGAAACGAGCGGTTGT
>CAZPIZ010000296.1:0-2784 GCA_964586615.1 uncultured Acidimicrobiaceae bacterium
TGTCTGCCGAAACCCCCGGTCTGGTGTGCTCTCATCACCACATCTATTCGACGCTGGCCAGGGGGATGCCAGCCCCACCGGAAACCCCGACCACATTCCAGAGCATCCTCGAACAGGTCTGGTGGCGGCTGGACGCGGCTTTGGATCTGAAGATGCTCGAGTGGTCGGCGAAACTCGCCGCCCTGGAAGCATTGGAGACGGGTACCACCACCATCATCGATCACAACGAGACCCCGAGCGCTATCGAGGGTTCTCTCTCCGTCATCGCAGACGCCTGCGCCGAGGTCGGGGTCAGGGTGATTGCCGCCTATGGGGTGACCGATCGGCATGGTCCGGAAGGTGCCCGGCGAGGGCTGGCCGAAAACGAGCGTTTTCTACGGAGCGGCGGAACCGGACTGGTCGGTCTCCATGCTTCATTCACTTGTTCGGATGAGACACTGGAGGCAGCCGCCGGTCTGGCCGCCGATCTTGGGGTGGGGGTCCATGTCCACGTCTGCGAAGGACCCGAGGACATCGAGGCACCGCTCAGGCTCGGGCATCTGACCCGGCCCGACTGGCTACTGGCGCATTGTGTCCATCTCGCCACCGACCACCATCTCCAGGGCACGATTCTTCACAACCCGGCTTCCAACCTCAACAACAGCGTGGGATACGCCGACCCGGGGCGGTTCTCCAACCCGGTCGCGTTGGGCACCGATGGGATCGGGGCAGACATGCTCGGTGCTTTCCGTCTCGCCTACTACCTCAATCGGTCGGTGGACGTGACGGCCACCCCCGAGATGGCATGGGGGTGGCTGGCCAATGGTTGGGACCTCGTCCCCGAAGCCCGGAACGATCGGGTGACCTGGTCCTATGAGCCCATGCAGCCATGGCACCTTGCCTTTACCACCGCCGTGCACCCGGTCGAGATCGAGGTCGGCGGTGAAACGGTGTGGAAGGATGGCGCTTCTACCAGGGTCGACGTCGCCGAAGTCAGGGCCATGGCCGCCGAACAAGCCCGGCGATTGCACTCCCTCCTATGAGCGAAGCCCCGCTTCTTCCGTTTCCGTTGGACGTGCTCATGGGCCGGATCGTCCACGAATGGGAGACCCGTTCGCGCATCCTCGATCTACCGACCGCCAGGTTCTGGTCGCCGGATCCAGCCGTCGACCTTTCATTTTCTTTCCTCGGTCGAAAGGCCGCCACTCCGATCGGCCCTGCCGCCGGACCCCATAGCCAGATGGCCCAGAACATCATCCTCGCCTGGCTCGGGGGCGCCCGGCTCTTCGAGTTGAAAACCGTCCAGGTGCTGGACGACCTGGTGATCAATCGCCCCTGTATCGACATGCAGACGATCGGTTACAACATCGAGTGGAGCCAGGAACTGACGGTGGCGGCGTCGCTCGAGGAGTACGTCAAGGGATGGATGGCGATACACCTTCTTCGACAATGGGAACCGCTGCGTGAGCACATCGGTCCTGATCCAGGTCCCCATGTATTCGACATGTCCGTCGGATACGACCTGGCCGGCATCTCGACAGACAAGGTGGCGGGCTTCATCGACGGGTTGATCGACGCCACCACTCTCATCGATCGCTTGCGAACATCGATTCCGGAGCCATTCAAGAGCATGGCAGACGTCGATTTCGGAACCAGGATCGCCGACACGGTCACGCTCTCCACATTCCACGGATGCCCGCCCCACGAAATCGACCAGATCACCCGTCACCTGATGACCCGGCACGGGGTCGACGTCATCGTCAAGCTAAACCCGACCCTCCTCGGCTTTGATGGTGTGGACGAGATCCTTCACGGCGACCTTGGCTACGACGAGGTGCAGCTTCGCCGGGAGGCGTTTGACGCCGATCTCCAGTTCGATCAGGCCCTGGACCTCATCGTTGGGCTCCAGGACTTCGCCGCCGCCAACGGTCGCCGTTTCGGGATAAAGCTGACCAACACTCTGGTAGTGGCCAACCACAAGAACTTCATGCCCGACGATCCCATGTATCTGTCGGGCCCCCCTCTGCACGTCTTGGCCACTGGAGTCCTCAACCGGTTGATGTCAGCTCTACCGGACCGGCTCGCCACCGAAGGGGGCCCGATCCAGGTCAGCTTCTCGGCGGGGGTCAACAAGGAGAATCTGTCCGAGACGATCGGGATGGGGGTGGTTCCGGCCACGATCTGTTCAGACCTCCTCAAGCCGGGCGGCTACGGACGGCTCGAGCCGACACTGCGACGACTCACCGAGGACATGAAGGCGGCGTCGTGCTTCGATCTCGATTCTTGGCGACGCCATCGATCCGATCTCGCCCGACAGGCCGGTCATGCGCATGCTCCAGCGGCCCATCTCGAGGATGTCCGCAGGGCAGAGGCGTACCGGAAGGAGGGCAACGTCAAACTCCCCCGAGCCGTCGATCACACGCTTCAGATGTGGGGTTGCGTGGCATGCAACCTCTGCGTCACGGTTTGCCCCAACGACGCCTTCTTCCGGCTGCCGACTCCCGAAGGCTCCGGGCTGGATGGACGCCAGCAGTACCTGTTGTTTGCCGAGCTTTGCAACGAGTGCGGGAACTGCATGGTCTTCTGTCCGGAGGAAGGCGACCCCGCCCTCATCAAACCCAAGCTCTATCTGGACAAGGATCGTTTCGCGGCCGCCTCCGGCCAGGGTTTCCTTCTCGAGACGATCGGCGACCAGGTCGGAGTGACTTCCAAACCCGGCTGGGAGACAGAGGTCCCCCTACTGACCGACCTCCTCCGCGCCCGGGAAGGCCTGCCGCTGCGCTGAGGAAAACCCCGAAACCTAAG
>CAZPIZ010000297.1:0-2776 GCA_964586615.1 uncultured Acidimicrobiaceae bacterium
GGGCCAGCTCATACCCGAGTTGGGAGGCGCCACCACTATCGAATTCACCCACCGGACTGCCAGCGGCATCGCCCTGCTGCTGGTCGCCGTGCTGCTCGGCGCCACCTGGCGGACCTCCCCTCGCCGACATCCGGCGCGGCGCACAGTTGTGTGGGCCGGCATAGCGATCGTGGGCGAGGCTCTAATCGGCGCCGCGATTGTCTTCTACGAGTGGGTCGCCGACGACAGCTCGATTGCGCGTGTCATCGCAGTGCCGCTGCACCTCGTCAACACCCTTCTCCTCCTGGCGGCGTTGACCCTCACGGCCTGGTTTCTTGATGGACGGGGGCGGCTGGTCGCCCACGGGGGACCGCGACGTTGGTTGATCGTGGGTGCCGCCGCCCTGGTGGCCATAGCCGGGACCGGGGCTGTAACCGCGCTCGCCGACACTCTGTTTCCGTCGGAATCGGTGGCCGATGGCTTGGCGGCCGCCATCACCTCGACCGAGCACTTTCTGACCAGACTTCGGGTGCTCCATCCGGTGCTGGCAGTGGTCACGGTCTCGGCGGCGGCGTTGGCTACTCGCCTCATCCGGGGTCCTGTCCTGGCGCGGGTTCGCAAGCTCCTGATCCTGAGCCTCGTCCAGATCGGGTTGGGGGTGCTGACGATCGCTCTTGGCAGCCCGTTGTGGGTCCGCCAGCTGCATCTGGCGGTGGCCGACCTGATCTGGATCAGCTACGTGTGGCTGGCGGCTCAGACCTTGTCGAGTAGGTCCGACAGCGCCTCGATCGAATCAACCGGGGCAAGGCACGCAAAACCGGTGCACAGATAGGCCAGGGTCCGCCCCTCCGAACCACGTCCCTCCAGCAAAGGAATGGGTCCGGGTACCACTTCCGATTTGGCCACCGCCGATGTGGCCAGTACAACCTGGGGCCGATACCTCTTCCGGAACACGGCCGCCATGTCGGCTGCACGATCTCCGACGATGGCCAGTTCGTGGGTTCCCCGGTGGAGGCTTGTGAGAAGAGCGAGGCTATGACCTGCGGCCGATGGATAGCGCTCCATAAGGAAACCGACCGATCGGAGGTAGCCCTCGGCGGCTGCGCCCAGGTCTTGATCACCCGTGTACAGGGCCAAGAGAAGGGTCGCCTCGACGGCGAGCGACGTCCCTGACGGCGAGGGATTGTCGAAGAGATCCCTGGGGCGCTTGATGAGGCTCCCGGGTTCGCTGGAGAACAGACCTCCACTTCCGTCACCAAAACGTTGCGGGATCTGTCCAACGAGCTCGGAAGCTGCCTCGAACCATTCGGTCTCACCCGTGGCGGCATAGAGGGCGAGAAGACCAAGCCCCACCGACGCGTAGTCATCCAGGAACCCGCCCACCTCACCGGCCCGGCCTTTGGCCCACGACCTCGCCAGGCTCCCGTCGGGTCTTCGCATCCGGTCGAGCACAAAACGGGCGGCCCTTCGTCCTGCCTCGAGATAGCGCCACTCGCCCAACGCAGCCCCGGCTTCGGCCATGGCTCGTATCGCCAACCCGTTCCACCCTGCCACCACCTTGTCATCGAGGCCAGGACGAACCCGCGTGGTCCGATGGTTGAAGAGGGCTCGCCGCGCCTCTTCAATGGCTTTCTCGACCTTCTCGACGGATTTGCCGAACCGTTCGGCTATTTCCGTCGGCGATCGATCGATATTGAGGATGTTGTGGCCCTCGAAGTTGCCAGGTTCTGAGACGCCGAAGTGAAGCGCCGCCATCTCAGCATCGTCTCCGGCCACTGCCATGAACTCGTCGTGATCCCAAACGTAGAAACGACCCTCTTCCCCTTCTGAGTCGGCGTCCTCGGCCGAGAAGATCCCGCCGTCCTCCTGAGCGAGATCGGTCAGCAGATAGTCGAGCGTGGTGCGGGCGGTTTGTAGGAAACCCGGCTCCTCGAATTCGATTCCCGCCCACAGATAGATACGGGCGAGTTGAGCGTTGTCGTAGAGCATCTTTTCGAAATGCGGTACAAGCCATCTCTCGTCGACCGAATACCGGGCGAACCCTCCGCCGAGGTGGTCATGGATTCCTCCGCGCCGCATGTTCATCAGGGTCTGTCTCAACATCCGTCGCGCCTCCGGCGCCCATGGCTGTTCCCAGGCTCTGAGGAGAAACTCGAGCGTCGGCGTTTGCGGAAACTTGGGGGCGGACCCGAAACCACCATTCACTTGATCAAAGTTGCGGGTGAGGGCGTCGTGAGCCTTGGCGAGGGTCCCGATATCCGGTGTGTCGGGGCTGGCCGGCACCTCGGCAGCCAGAGCAGCCGTGACCTTGGCCGCCTGTTCGGTGACGTCAGCTCGTCGCTGTGACCAGGCGTCAGACACCGCCGCCATCACCCGCCGGAAGGAAGGCATCCCGGGGCGGTCGACCTTTGGGAAATAGGTGCCGGCAAAGAAGGGCTCGCCGTCGGGTGTCAGCCAAACCGTCATCGGCCACCCGCCGTGGCCGGTCATCGCCTGAACCGCCTCCATGTAGATGGAATCAACGTCGGGTCGCTCCTCTCGATCGACCTTCACGTTTACGAACAACTGGTTCATCTCCGAGGCTGTTTCGGCATCCTCGAACGATTCGTGGGCCATGACATGACACCAGTGGCAGGCCGAATAACCCACCGAAACGAGGATCGGGGCGTCCCGCCGTTTGGCTTCGGCGGTGGCTTCGTCGCCCCATTCGAACCAGTCAACCGGGTTTTCGGCATGTTGAAGCAGATAGGGAGAAGTGGACGCGGCAAGGCGATTGGACATCGGAGGTGAACCTAGT
>CAZPIZ010000298.1:0-2770 GCA_964586615.1 uncultured Acidimicrobiaceae bacterium
CCATCGGCCGTCAGCGCCTGTTTGAGGCGGTCGGCCTCGGCAGCCTTGACCGACAGGGTGAGAACGCCACCACCGCCGTGGGTGGCGTGGCGGAGTTGAAGGTCGCGCAGATCTACACCCGAGGTCTCCAGGGCATGCCCAACCCGGGCGATCTCACCGGGCCGGTCGTCGAGCACCACCCCGACCGCCGCCACCGGTGCGCTGAGCGATCGCCGCGCTGTTCGGGCAGACAGCATCTCGGCACCAACCGCTCCTCGATCCTGGGATTCAATCAGATCGGCCCAGTGCCTCAGATCCTCACCGAGGCCTCGAAGCAACGAACCCAGCGCCGTCCGGTTCTCGACCAGCACGTCGGCCCACCAACCAGGATCGGACAACGCAATCCTGGTGACGTCCCTAAAACCCCCGGCAGCCAGGTCCAGGGCGGTTGGATCCCGGGCGACCCGGTTGACCAGCGCCGAAGCAACCACCTGTGGCAGATGGCTGATGGCGGCGACCGCCGCATCGTGATCGACGGAATCCATGAGAACCGGGATCGCCCCCAGATCGCGGATGATTTCCTCGATGGCCGCCAGATCCCCGGAGCGGGCATTGTCGGTGGTGAGAACCCAGGTCGCCCCCCGAAATAGGGAGCCAGAAGCCCCGGCCGGGCCGGAGGACTCTCGACCAGCCATCGGATGCCCACCCACGAAATGTTTGAGGTGTCGGGCGGCGGCCACCATCGGTGCCTTGACCCCGGCGACGTCGGTGACCAGGACCTCGGTGTCGAGGGTTCGTAACTGCTCTTCGATGGCAACCGGGGGCCCGGCCAGGACCACAAGGTCGACGTCCGCCATTGCCTCCTCGGCGGATTGGGCCAGGCGGTCAACCCCACCGCATCGAATCGCCCCGGCTCCTGCTTGCTCGTCAGGGTCCCAGCCGATGACGGTCCACCCCAGCCCGCGCAGGCCGATCCCCACCGAAGCGCCGATGAGCCCCGTTCCGAGCAAGGCGGCGGTGGGCATTGTCAGAGAACGCGGCCGAGAACCGACGCGATGGCGTTGACGGAAACCATCATCTCCGCGAATTCTGCGGGAAGAAGAGCCTGGGAGCCGTCGACTTTGGCGGTGTCAGGCGTGGGATGGACGTCAACCATGATCCCGTCGGCGCCAGCACCCACAGCAGCCCTCGACAGCGGAGCCACCAACTCCCGCCGACCGCCTGAATGAGATGGATCGACAACGATCGGGAGGTGCGACATGCCCTTGATCAAGGGGACGGCACTTATGTCGAGGGTGTTGCGGGCGGCCGTTTCGAAGGTTCTGATTCCTCGCTCGACCAGGATGATCTGGTGGTTGCCTTCCTTGTAGATGTACTCGGCGGCGTTGAGCCACTCTTCGAGGGTGGCGGTGAAACCACGCTTCAGCTGCACGGGCCTGGGTTGGCGGCCCACCTCGGCGAGAAGGGTGAAGTTGGACATGTTGCGGGTGCCGATCCGAAGCACGTCGGCGTATGAAGAGACCAGATCAACGTCGCGGACGTCGAGCACCTCGGCAACGAAAGGAAGCTCGAACTCCTCGCGAGCCTCAGCCATGAGCTGTAGTCCAGCCTCACCGAGCCCCTGGAACGAGTACGGAGACGTCCTCGGCTTGAAGGCGTCGCCTCGGAGCATCTTGGCACCGGCCAGCTTGACGGCCTCGGCCGTCCGCATCACCTGGTCACGGTCCTCGGCGGCGCACGGCCCGGCGATGGTTGTGAAATGCCCTCCCCCGAATCTGGCGTTGCCGACCTCGATAACCGAGTCTTCTGCCTGAAAGTCGCGGGAGACGAAGCGGAACGACTTGAGCACCGGAACTGCCTTTTCGACTCCGGCCATGGCCTCCCACGGCAGGGTCTGAATCTGGTCGCGGTCGCCGATGGCTCCTATGACAGTTCTCACCTGACCCCTCGACACATGGGCCTCACAGCCGATCCCACCGAGACGCGACACCACGCCGGCAATGTCGGCTTCGGTCGCCTCGTGGCGCATAACGATGATCATTGAAGACACGATTGGTTCGGGCAACCAACAGTAGACGAGCCCGCACCGGCCCCCGTCGGTTAACTTTTGCACCGGAGCTTTCATGAACGAGTCAAAACAGGTTGCTTACGAACCCCATGTGGGAGCTTCCCGTCAGTACTGGCGGGACATAATCCTGGGCGTCAACGACGGGCTGGTTTCGATGTTCCTGCTCGTAGCTGGGGTGGTGGGAGGAGGCCTGGACCGCCGTCAGGTGCTCCTGACCGGCGTAGCCGGTGCAATCGCCGGCGGCGTCTCCATGGCCGCCGGCGAGTACCTGGCCACCAAGTCGCAGACCGAGGTCCTCGAGTCCGAGATCGACCTCGAGAAGACCCATATCGAGCACTTCCGCAACCGCGAATTGGCCCAGCTCTATCAAATGTTCCGGGACATCGGAATCGCCGAGGGAGACCTCCCTGACGTGGTCCGTGCCTTCAGTCAGGACGACGAAACTCTGCTCAACGCCATGAAGGTGATGGAGTTCGGTGTCGTCGACAGCGAGGAACGGTCGCCTATCAAGGCCATGCTCATGTCGGGTGGCCTGTTCCTGGGTGGCTCGATCCCCTCGGTGGCTCCGTTCCTATTCGATCTCAGACCCCACGTCGCCCTTGCTATCGCGGCCGTGCTTTTGGCCATTGCGTTGTTCAGTGTTGGCGTGGTCAAAACCTTCATCACCCGAACCAATCCGATCGTGGCCGGTCTCGAAAACCTGGCGATCGCGACATTTGGCGG
>CAZPIZ010000299.1:0-2767 GCA_964586615.1 uncultured Acidimicrobiaceae bacterium
GTAGGGATCGCAACGGGGCTAACCTGACCTCAACGGCGAACCTTTCGCTATCTCACTTCTGCTCGCGGAGCCGCCGACAAGGCGTCCGGTTTCCCGCCTGAACGAGTGATCGTCCTGACCCGCCGGATGGCAGGCCAATTGGAGGATCCGTTGGAAACTTGGGTATCCGACCCATCGATCGGCTTTGTGAGCACCTACCCGCCCACAGTATGCGGACTTGCCAATTTCACCGCTTCCCTGCTTGGGGCAATCGCCGAAAGCCGCGGTTCAAGACAGGGCCTCGGCGTGGTCAGCCTCGCCGCTACTGCCAGTGCCGTCCCTGACGGCGACGTGGTCTATCGCCACGCCCGTGGTGACGACGCCTCTCGCCGGATCGCGATCAAGCATCTGAATGCATTCGATGCCGTTTCGATCCAGCACGAGTTCGGGATCTTCGGAGGGCCCGATGGCGAAGAGGCCGTCGAACTGTTGGCGGTCCTGGAAGCACCGGCAGCGGTTACTTTTCACACTGTGCTCAACAACCCCTCCGACCGCCAGCGCACCATCATCGAACGCCTCGCCATTGAGGCCGCGCGGTCGGTTGTGATGAGCCGGACCGCTCTTCATCGTTTGACCACCCGATACGACGTCGACCCGGGCCGCATCGATGTCATCCCCCACGGAGCCGATGCCCGATTCGGTGGTCCTTCCCTCGCCACCGGAGAGCGACCGCTGGTGCTCACCTGGGGTCTGATCGGACCGGGCAAAGGTCTCGAAACGGCGATCAGGGCCTTCGCCGGTCTGACCCAAATGCGACCCCTGCCCCGCTACCTCATCGCCGGAGCCACTCACCCCAACGTCCGGGAAAGCCAGGGGGAGAGCTACCGCGAAAGCCTGGTCTCCCTGGTCCGCAGTCTCGGGCTCGAGACGATCGTCGAATTCGATGATCGCTATCTCGATCGGGCAGTGCTGGCACGTCTGGTCCGCAGCGCCGACCTGGTGGTACTTCCCTACGCCTCGGTCGAGCAGGTGACCTCGGGGGTACTGGTCGAGGCAATCGCCGCCTCCAAGCCCGTGATTGCCACGGCTTTCCCCCACGCCCTCGAACTTCTCTCAGGGGGCGCCGGAATAACGGTGCCCCACGATGACCCTGCCGCCCTCGGCAGAGCGTTGCGAAGCGTCCTTACCGACGGACGGCTAGCGGCGCGAATGGAGCGCCACACCCGTCGTCTCAGGCGGGGTCGATATTGGCCAACCATTGGGCAGAGGTACGACGCTCTGTTGGCAACGATCGTCTTCGGAGAACCATCGGCCATCCTTCACCCGACAGGGGTTCACCGTGTCGCCGGATGAGCGGGCCGAGGCCACTGGTCACCCGGCAACTGCCGAAATGCCCCACCTTCCCGCGCCCAACTTCAGCCATCTGCGGGCCCTGACCGATCGACTCGGGCTGTGGGAGCACAGTCAACTCGCCTCGCCCCGGCTCGAACACGGTTTCTGCACAGACGACAACGCCCGCGCCCTGGTGGTGGTGTCACGCCAGGCGGGATCGGACTCCAGCCTGGCAGATCTCGCGGCCATCTATCTCGGTTTCATTCTCGAGGCGCGCACTTCGCGCGGGAGTTTCCACAACCGACGAAGCACCGAAGGTGCCTGGGTCGATGAGATCGGAAGCGACGACTCCCAGGGACGGGCCTGGTGGGCGCTGGGGGCGGTGGCCCGGCGCGGCCACGAGCCGTGGATGCGACGGGCGGGAGTAAGCGCCTTCGATGAGTGTTCCTATTTCGCCTCGACCCATCTTCGCTCGAATGCATTTGCGGTTCTCGGATCGGTCGACCTGCTGGCCACCGAACCGACCCACGTCAAGGCGTTGGATCTGTTGCACAGGGCCTCGCAGGTCGTCATCGATGCCGTCCGAACCCGGATTCCCTGGCCGGAGGTCCGTCTGACATACGACAACCCCCGCATCCCCGAGGCACTATTGGCGGCCGGGGCGGTGCTTGAGGACAGGCGGATGATCGACATGGGAGTCCGTCTCCTCGAGTGGCTGCTCTGGGTCGAGACCGACGGTGATCATTTCAGTTTCACGCCTGTCGGGGGATGGCAATCGGGAGAGCCCCGGCCCGGCTTCGATCAACAACCGCTCGAGGCTTCGGCCATGGCCGAAGCCTCGTACCGGGCATGGACGATCACCGGAAACGCGGTGTGGAGGGTGCGAGCCTTGCGGGCTGCCCACTGGCTGGTGGGCCGCAACGACACTGGGGCCGTCCTCTACGACGAGGCAACCGGTGCGACCTGCGACGGTCTGAGGCAGGACTCAGTCAACCAGAACCAGGGCGCCGAGTCGACCCTGGCCGGTCTCACCACACTCCAAATCGCCGCCGCCTGTCTCAACAAAACCTCGACAGCGGCAACGACCTGACGGGTTGAGCTTGACGACCCGGTTTCCGGGTCAGGTGATCTTGCTCTGTCGCTTGTCGGACGCGTCCCGCTTGGCCTTCTTGTCCTGACGTTTCTCTTTCAGGTTCTTGGTAGCAACCTTCTTGTTGCTCTTCCCGCCCTTGTCCTTGTTCGCCACGATGCCCTCCAGGCTGGCCGCCGGAATGCGACCGTTGTCATTGTCCCATTGTTTCGAGTGATGAGTCGCCAGATTCCCTCGAGGGCTACTCGCCGTCACGCCGCCGACCCTGGGTTGTTTTGGATGTACAGCAACCGAAACAACCCAGGGTCGCGAGGAGATCGGCCAGTCACGGAACCCGGGAACCCTGTATGTTGCACTCTGCATCAC
>CAZPIZ010000300.1:0-2764 GCA_964586615.1 uncultured Acidimicrobiaceae bacterium
CTGTTACTAACCGTGCTGGTCGTCGCGGCCTGTGGAGGCTCCGATGGAGCTACCACAAACAGCTCAGCCGCCACGAGCGACACAACCGCCGCCACCGGTGGGGAGGACCTGCTGGCGCAGATCATGGCCGACGGTGAGATCGTGGTCTCGACCGACCCCGCCTATCCACCGCAGTCCGAGTTGAACCCCACAACCAACGAGTACGAGGGATTCGACATCGACGTCGCCAACGAGATCGCAAGTCGCCTGGGCGTCACCGTCCGATGGGAGACTCCGGCGTGGGATGCGATCGTTTCCGGCAACTGGCTGGACCGCTGGCAGATGAGCGTGGGATCGATGACCGTGACGAGCGAACGGATCGAAGTTCTCGAATTTGCCCCCGCTTACTACTACACGCCGGCATCGGTCGCGGTCCATGCCGACAACACCACCATCACCAATACCGACAGCGACCTCGACGGCGCCACGATCGGGGCTTGCGGAGGATGCACCTACGACTTCTTCCTCCAGAAGACGCTTGAGATCCCTGGCTATACCTTCGACTTCGTCATCGACGACGCTGAGATTGTGACCTACGACACCGACTCGACGGTCATAGCCGACCTCGCCATTGGCGACGGAGCCCGGCTGGATGCCGCGATCTCTTCGTTGACGACATTTGAGGGAGCCATCGCCGATGGAGTTCCGATCAAGATCGTCGGAGAGCCAATCTTCTACGAGCCATTGGCGGCTGCCTTTGACCGATCGTCAAGTCTCGACGGCACCTCGCTGGTGGATCGGGTGACTGAGATCGTCGACGAGATGCACACGGACGGAACGCTCAGCGAGTTGTCGATGAAGTGGTACGGCTCTGACTTCACCGTCTCCGGGTAATGGAACCTACCGACCTCAAGGTCGACAGACGCAGAAGGGAGGCGCTCGCCATGGCGAGCGCCTCCGTGCCATTCAAGTTCAAGCTGGCCGCGGTCTGGTTAGCCCTATTCGGCCTCGTCGCAGTTCTCTTTGCTCTGGCCGGCTTCGACACCGCCTGGATGACCGAGAATGCTGCGTTCATAGCCGGCGGGCTCCGAGTAACGGTCTTCATCGCGGTAACCGCGATCGCCCTGGCCATAACCCTTGCCCTGGCGGGAGCTCTGGGGAGGCTGTCGACCAATCCGGTGGCATTCGGAGTGTCCGGGTTCTACACAGCCTTCTTCCGCGGCACTCCGCTTATCGTCCAGATGTTCCTGATCTACCTGGCGCTGCCGCAAATCGGAGGAACCGGGCCTCCCTGGCTTCGGGATTTGCTGATCCTCGATGCGGTGCCGGCGGGGATCCTGGCCCTTGGCCTCAATTACGGGGCCTACATGACCGAGATCTTCCGAGCCGGGATCCAGTCGGTCGGCGGCGGCCAATCCGAGGCGGCCGAGGCACTGGGGATGAACTACTTCCAGAAGATGCGGAGGGTCATCCTGCCTCAAGCCTTACGGGTCATCATCCCTCCGACCGGCAATGAGTTCATTGCCATGATGAAAGACACCGCCCTCGTCAGCTTTCTTGGTGCGACCGCAAGTCAGCTTGAGATCTTCCGGCGAGCCCAACTGCTCGGTCGGGCCGACAACCGCAATCTCGAGGCTCTGGTCGTATCGGCAGCCGTCTACTGGCTCCTGACCAGCATCTTCACATACTTCCAGGGACGGCTCGAGAAGCGCCTGTCAACGGGATACGTTCGGACGGGTAAGACCCCGGATCGGTTAACGGCTCATGTCTGAGCCACGAAACGACACGGTGGTCATGATCGAGGGACTCCATAAGTACTTTGGCAACATTGAGGTCCTGAAGGGGATCGACATGCAGGTGACCAAAGGAGAGGTGGTCGTCATTTTCGGGAGATCCGGATCGGGGAAGAGCACCCTGTTGCGGTGCATCAACTTTCTTGACGATCCCACCACCGGAACCATCGAGGTGGCCGGCATCCGTCTGACCGGCGGCCACCGGACGAGGGCCAAGCGCGAACAGATCCGCCAGCTCCGACTCCATGCCGGGATGGTGTTCCAGGACCTCCAACTCTTCCCGCACATGACCGCCATCCAGAACGTGATGGAAGGACCGGTCACAGTTAAGAACATCGAACCCGAGGTCGCGCGCTCCGAGGCAATGCTTGTTCTCGAACAGGTGGGCCTTGCCGCCAAGGCCGACGAGCATCCGATTCGTTTGTCGGGTGGGCAAAAGCAACGGGTGGCGATCGCAAGGGCACTGGCGATGGAGCCCGACGTTCTGATGCTCGATGAGCCCACCTCGGCATTGGATCCGGAGTTGATCGGTGAGGTGCTGGCAACCATGAAGGCCCTATCCACCGACCTCCACAAGACGATGATGGTGGTCACTCACGAAATGGGGTTCGCCCGCGAGGTCAGTGACCGCATGTGTTTCTTCCACGAGGGGACCATCCTCGAAGAAGGACCGCCCAGCGAGATCTTCAACGCTCCCCGTTTCGAGGAAACCAAGCGGTTTCTGCAAGCAGTGCTTTAGTCGGAGGAACAGCACCGAAGGGGGTGACGGCCCCTCCTGTACCTTTCTTTGGCGCGTGAGCGTCGGACTATTCCTTCTTCGGCGCGTGAGCGACGTCCGTGGAGCTGTGACGCCAAAGAAGGTGAGAGGCGGTGCTCACGCGCCAAAGAAACCACCGCGACGAGGTCACCGCCACCGGTTTAGTCCTCGGTTGGAATTGAGGCTGCCATCGCTGCGATCTCGTCGACGATGGCCTCGTTGGCGAGCGTGGTTA
>CAZPIZ010000301.1:0-2748 GCA_964586615.1 uncultured Acidimicrobiaceae bacterium
AGAGCGTGGTAGTCGCCGGCGGCATCGGAAGTGGCAAATCCACCGTCATCGCCGCCCTTTCTCAGCTTGGCTGGTCGGTCATCAATGCCGACCTGGTCGGTCACGAGGTGCTGACCGACCCCGATATCGTGGAGGGGGTGCGCAAGCGCTGGCCCGAGACAGTGGTCGGGACCGAGGTGGTCCGCTCTCGTCTTGCCTCGATTGTTTTCACCACCCCGGAGGCGCTCACGGCTCTGGAATCGCTCACCCATCCAGGAATTGTCGGTCGTATCGATGCCTGGGTTGAAGCTACATCGGGTCCCAAGGCGATCGAGGTATCGGTTCTAAAGGTGGACAGGCCCGGATGGGGGCCGATCGTGATGGTTCATGCCCCCGCCGGTCTCCGCCTGCAACGAGCCCTGGAGAGGGGGATGGATGCTGCCGATGCAAAGACAAGGATGGCTTCCCAACCCCCGGATACCGAGTTGCTCGCCGCCGCCGACTTTGTGATCGACAACCAGGGGACAGTTGCCAACCTCAAGCAAATGGTGGGGCGGTTCGATCGATGGGTCAGGTCTTGATCGGGCGCGTTCGCATCGTGGTTTTGGTGGTCGTAGCTTGCGGAGCCGCCGTGCTCTTCGCGGCGGCGTTTCCAGACGGGGCTTTGGCCGGCGACTCCCTTGACTACCGAAACCGCATGACGGAGATGTTCTCGGGCAAGCTCCCGTATTTCGACTTTCCGTTCGAACACTTGCCTGTTGCCATCGTCCCGATGGCGGCGGCATGGCTGTTGGGTGGTAGCCAGGAGTTGCAGACATACGCGTTTGCCCTGGCCGGGGTTTCGACCATCATCGTCCTGGTCACGGGTCTGGTGATGCAACGGCTCGAATTGCGGCTCGAAGTGCCGGGAATGACCGTGCGATGGATGCTCCTGGTTGTCCCGTTGCTGCCATTCATCCTGTTCAGAAATGACACCCTGGCGATTCTGCTGGCAGTGACGGGAGTGTTGCTCGCGGTGAAAGGGAGAGGAGTCTGGTCGCTGCTATTCCTGGGTGCCGGGGCCCTTGCCAAGATCTGGCCAGCGCTGTGGGCGGTTTCCGAATGGTGGCGGGGCCGCCGGGCCCGTGCGGTTGTGCTGCTGACGTTGGCGGGGATGGCGGTCGCGATCGTTATGTCCCCGGCTGTGCAGTCGATTCAAGATCCAAACGGGGTCCATTCCGAGACTCTGGGGGGGTCGATGGTGGGACTGCTGCGAGCGGTGCAGGGCAACGAACAGAGGTTCCTTCCTTCTTCGTCGCTCTATATGGATGCTCCCCGCTGGCTGCTCCTGGTCCATCTGGCGGTCGGCGCCGCTATTGGCGTAACCGCCCTCATGGGTCTGAGGGGCCGGGCCTTTTCATGGTCGGCGGCCTGGAGGCTCATGGGAGCCCTTGCCGCAGCCATGATCCTGGGTAGCTACCTTTTCTCGACGCAGTTCGTTTCGTGGGTCGCACCGTTTGCAGCGGCAGACAAGCGGGCCACCCGGGGGTTGCTCGGGGTCAACATCGCCAGCCTGATCCTGTTGACCACCTGGAACCATCTCTTTGACGGGCCAATCTGGTGGTGGGGCCTGCTGGTAGCTCGGAACTTGGTCCTTGTCTGGGTGGCGTTCCAGTTGGCGAGGTTTGCAGACCCACGCGTTCAGACTCCCCCCGAAGCCGCCGATCATCTGGTGGCAGCGAGGTGATCCAGTCTTGAGACTTTCCGTTCTAATGCCGGTTTACAACGAGGCGCGCACGCTCCGCCAGATCGTTGCCCGCGTCCTCGCCTCCCCGGTGGATGGGGAAATCGAGTTGCTATGCGTCGACGACGCCAGCACCGACCGCTCCTGGGAGATCCTCAAGGAGCTGAGCCATGACGATCCTCGAGTCAACATATTCCGCCACCCGGTCAACCGGGGCAAAGGCGCCACCATGCGCACCGCCATCGCTCATATGACCGGCGACATCGCCGTGGTCCAGGACTCCGACCTGGAGTACGACCCAGCCGAATATCCGAAGCTGTTGAAGCCCATCATCGACGGACGGGCCGATGCGGTGTTTGGGTCGAGATTCGCTGCCAGCCCCGAGCGGAGGGTTCTGCTTTTCTGGCACTCGCTCGGAAACAAGATGCTGACCGGGCTCACCAACGTCCTCAACGATCTCAACCTCACCGACATGGAGACCGGATTCAAGGCGGTGCGTGCCGACGTGTTGCGGTCCCTCCGTCTCCAGAGTGAGCGTTTCGGCATCGAGCCAGAGATCACCACACGCCTCGCCCAATGGGGGGCCCGGATCTACGAGGTGCCCATCTCCTACGACGGGCGGACATACGCGGAAGGCAAGAGCATCGGGTGGCGTGACGGCGTGCAGGCAATCTGGCTGCTGTTCAAGTATCGATGGTTCGACACCAGATTCAGCGACCGGTACGGCCACGCAACGCTCGAGAGCATGGCAGTAAGCCAGGCCGTGAGCCGATGGTCACTAGAGCCAATG
The DNA here is from genome assembly GCA_964586615.1 of uncultured Acidimicrobiaceae bacterium. Taxonomy (GTDB): domain Bacteria; phylum Actinomycetota; class Acidimicrobiia; order Spongiisociales; family ZC4RG35; genus DATEEG01. Next base: position 2,493 of record CAZPIZ010000301.1, read on the forward strand.
GCGGCTCATCTCGGTTCACGGGTTCTCGAGGCAGGCGCCGGAAATGGCAATCTGACCCGACATCTGTTGGAGAAGGAACGGCTGGTCGCCGTGGAAATCGATCCGTTCTATACACGGGCACTGGACCGACGCTGGGGCCATCTGGCCAACGTCTCCGTAATTGAGGGCGACCTGGAGGATCCCCGCCTCTACGAGAGTCTTATCGATGAGGGCTTCGAGTCTGTCCTCTGTGTCAACGTTCTCGAGCATCTCGATC
>CAZPIZ010000302.1:0-2737 GCA_964586615.1 uncultured Acidimicrobiaceae bacterium
GTGGTGAGCGGAGGCGAGAACCGATCGCTGTACGGCATGTCGTTGAACCCGACCACGGAGACATCCTCGGGACACGATCGACCGCTGGCCCGTATCGCATCGATCGCCCCCAGGGCGAGACGGTCGTTCGCGGCGAGGACGGCGGTGGTGTCGGGCCGCTCCTCGAGCAAGGTCCGCGTGACCCGATAGCCCTCCTCTTCGGTGTGACGCTGGGCGAAGTGGTGGCTCCCGGTTAGACCGGCAACTCGGAGCACGTCCTCGAAGGCCTCGAGTCTGTTAACGCTGGACGACACGTCCTCGGGACCACCGACGTGGACGATCTTGGTGTGACCGAGCGAGAGGAGATGCTCGACGGCGAGCCTCGTGCCGGTGTGGTCGTCTGGCAGGACGGCGCTGACCCCCGGGCTGGTCGCTGCCCGATTGAACAAGACCACCGGGATCCCTTCGTCAATGATGCTTGCCAGCACCGCGTCGTTCTCGCGGGCGACCCCATACATCAGTCCCTCGGCCTGGACACCGAGCATGGCGGAGACCTGTGACTCGGCGTGGTCAGCGTCGTCATCGGTGCTGGCCAGGATCAGCGAGTACCCGTCTGCGTAGAGGATGTCGCCCGCTCCCCGGGTGATGCCAGCCTGATACAGGTTGGCCACGTCGGGGACGACCATCCCAACCACGAGCGTGTGACCGGTACGCAGAGCGCGAGCGATGGTGTTTCGGCGATAGCCGAGCCTTCGGGCGACCTCCCTGATCCGCTCCTCCGTGTCCGGGGTGATCCGACCCGCGGCGGCCTGGTTGTTGAGGACACGCGACACAGTGGAGACATGGACCCCGGCTTCCCGAGCGACATCACGCAGCGTGGGCGGTTTCGATGCCCTCGTCTCGATCTCGCCACCGGAAGAGCTCACGGGGCGAGGGTAACCAGGTGACTTGACTCCCACCCGGCCGGCACGAGATCGAGATCGCCCACTCATTTCCCCGTCCCCACGCCGCTGTCAGGCAGGAATCGCCACGACAGCAGTGCCGGGACAATCAGGACGAGGGCAACCAAGCCGAAAGCAGGGGCCCGTCCCAAGCCCTCGAAGAGTGAACTGACCACAAGAGGTCCGGCGATCAATCCAGTGTCTCCCACGAACCGAAAACGACCGAACTGGGTTCCTATCCGGGAGGGCTCGGTGATGTCACCGAGGATCGTGGCGGCGACCGGCACCGCGAAGCTCGCCAGTGACATGATGACGATGGCGCTCAACCACGCGACCACGGTGGGCTCGAGGGCGAGGAGGGAGACGCCTGCGGCCTGCACCAATAGACCCGGCACCAGGGCCACCCTCCGTGATACGTGGTCTGACAGCCATCCACCAACGATCGCCCCGATGAATCGGGCCAACCCTCCCAGCCCGAGGGCGAGGCCGATTGCGGCTGTGGTCAGACCGAGGTCGTCGGCGCCGATCAGCGGAACGAGCGTCTGGGGGACTGCTCCGAGAGTGAAGAACACCGCGAACGACACGCTCTGGAGCACCACCAGCGGCACCAACCGAGGGCTCTTCGTGCCGTGTGGGTGCGACCCGTCTGCCGGCCCTAGTGAGTCCGGCGCCGGCTGGCGCGAGCGTGCCATGAGGAGGACCAAGGCCATCGCCGCCGCCGCTACGGCCCCCACCAGCATCGCAAGGCGCCACCCGCCCGCCGCCGAGATCAAACCAGCCACCGCCGGCCCAACCGCCTGGCCGCCGAGCAGAGCCGCCGAGAAGACGGCCATCGAGATGCCGCGATGGCTGGCGCCGGCCACGTTGGAGAAGAAGGTCATACCGGTGGCGTTGGTGGTCGCCGACGAGACCCCGAGCACGAACGCAGCGCCATACACCGTCAGCGCTCCGACGGACAGTCCCAGGACGAGGCTGCCGAGGGCCACGCCTGTGGCGGAGAAGGCGATCAGGCTGCTCGCCCTGAGCCGGTCGGCGAAGTGCCCACCGGGCAGGTCGGCGATCAGACGGCCCACGCCGAACACGGTCGTCACCGCACCCAGCTGGAACGTGGACATGGAGAGGTCCCGCCCGAACTCGGGGAGGAGGGCGACACGGAAGAACGCGATCGCGGTGAGGATTAGAACTGCGCTCGACACCAGGCCGGGTTCCCTAAGCCCTCCGGTGACCCGGAGTCGGTGCAGATAGTCTCGCATGGGTGAGAAAGGCATGCTACAAACGATTGTGCAAGGTTCCCATGCGGTGAAACCCAAGGCTGAGATGCACCCCGAAGACACATCCGGATTCCGACTCGTGGGACATTCCGACCTCGACGGTCACGGTGACGGGATGCAGGTGATGCCGCTGGGCGACGTCCTCTATGTGGCACATTTCGGCCCGAGCGGGAAAGGAACTTCGATCCTCGACATCTCCGACCCGACCGAGCCCGTAGTTGTCCGGCAGTGGGACGCCCCGGCAGGGTCACACACCCACAAGGTGCAGGTGGCCGACGGGCTCCTCATGGTGAATCACGAGTTGTTCCGGAGTGCAGGCCCTGCACCGGTGGGTATGGCCATCTACGACCTCGACGACCCGCGGGACCCCAAACGCGTCGGGTTCTTCGACACCGGTGGTCGCGGGGTCCACCGCATCGTCTTCGAGGGCGGCGACCTCGCCTATATCTCGGCGACACCCGACGGGTACACCGGGAGGATCTGGATGATCGTCGACGTGTCCGACCCCACCCGCCCAACCGAGGTCGGGCGCTGGTGGTGGCCCGG
>CAZPIZ010000303.1:0-2732 GCA_964586615.1 uncultured Acidimicrobiaceae bacterium
CACTTTCCCAATGAGGTGGACGGTGCGCTCGGCGTCAGGTTCGTTGAAGCGGCCATGGCTTCAAGCGCTGCTGGGGGAGCGTGGACCAGCGCCCTCCTGGATCTCCCGAGCCCCTAGTCATCCGTTTCTTTGGCGCCTAGCCCGCCAGGGTCATGACCAGGTCGGGCCGGAGCATGAACGGCGGTAGATAGGCCGGAATGTTGGAGAAAGGCAACACGTCGGGATGGAGGTCGATGCCGAGAGCGTCGTTCATAAAGCGGCGGCGAGCTTGAATCCGTTGCCAAGCAGCCGGATAGTTGGCTGCGAACGCCTGGCGGAGAGCCTGGTCGGCCAGGGCGATGCCGTCCTCGATGTTGGTGGTGAAGTATTCGGTGCCGGTGGCCGGAATGATGTCGACCTGGAGGGCCATCCCGGACCGCAATTCGAGACTAGATCCGGGCGCTACCGGCGAGTTGACCCACTCATCGAGGTGGATCTGGTGGCCTGGATTCAGGAAGATGCCGAAGAACGGGTCGCCCAGATGACGGTCGATGATTTCCTGAAGCGCCCCTCCTGTCTGGCCAATGCGAAGCGCGCCATACCATTCCGCCACTGCTTCGAAGTAGGGACCGACCAGTCGCTCAACATAGTCATTGATCTCGATAGGCAGCTCGGAAGCGTCTGCTACCACGAAGCCGGCGCGGCAGTTCAACGCTCCCCAGATGCCAAAGGCGACGGTGAAGCGATCGCCCCGCTCAATCCGGCGATCGCTCGGGCTGAGAAGGCCGAGCGAGGCCCGCGGCCCGCTCGTCAGCATCAAATGACAGGAGAGGGGCAGGCCATTCCATTCGAGAAGCCGGACGGCTTCATGCTCGCTCATTCCCAGTCGTAGACCGAAGAGCAGTTGCCGGACTCCGTGCGAGGTCTGGCAGGCGGCATACTCGAAAATGGCAAGCTGTTCGACCTCGTTGATGACCCGCAGCCCGTCTCCTGCGCCTGTCAAGATGTCCGCAGCGTTTTCAACTTTGCCGGTCGGCCCGGTCATGCGGCGCAATTCGTCGACGATGAAGGCGGGCGCTTCGATCGTCTCGCGGTTGGCGTGCTCCTTCCACCCGATGATGCCCACCCGCTGTCCCGTTCCTATGCCCTCCTCAGAGAAGATGGCGGGGAGCGATTGCGAGCGATCGCGCGGTTGCCCCGGGAGGCTGAGGTCTTGGAACAGGTGGCGTCTCATGGTCAAGGGAGCGGCTCCGGCCATTCCGTAACACTCGTTCCCGACCAGGATGGCTGGCTCGTCGGCCGGCCCGACGATGAGCACCGCCTCCTCGAAGCGCGGGTCGAAGCCGGTGAGGTAGGAGAGGTTGGCGCTGTGCTCACGGTCGGCGTAGACGATGAGACGGTCGTAGTTGCGCACCTCGGCACGGGCCCGAAGTCGGTCCATGCGCTCTCGATAAATCGAGGCGGGGATCTCGGGCATCGCCTCGGGCATGCCGAAGTCGGGCAGGGAGACCTCGGCCAGTCGCGCTCTGGTCATCAACTGCTCAGTTCTGTGGTGGGGGCCATAGACGAGCCTCCGAGGCCCCGCGCTCGATGGTCATGAACTGGTTTGCGTCCACCGTTATCCACGGTCCGTTCTCTCCGTCTGGCCATTGCACACGGATCTTGGCGCTGTCGGCTGTGCCTAATCCGAAATGGATCCATCCGAGCTGGCCACCGGCGTGACCGCCGCCGATAGTCACCTCCCGCTGAATAGTGTGGCGCCCGATCCTGACTTCGATCCAGGAGCCGATGGCATCACGGTTCGGACCAGGCTGCTCGAGTTGGACCGCAATCCAATCGCCCATTCCTCCAGGTTGGGTTGCGTTGCCCGTTCCGACACTCCGCCATATCTTGACGTTCTCTCGCCGGTTCACCACGACCAGATCCAACATGCCGTCGAGGTTGAAGTCGGCCAGGGCGGCTCCCCGGGCCCGGGCAAAGTTCACGATGCCGGCCGCCTCGGCACTCTCGATGAAGGTCCCGTCGGCTTGGCCCAACAGGAGGTTGCTGGGGTCTTCGGTCGCGTAGTCAGGCATCGCTTCGACATTGCCCTTGCTGATGAACAGGTCGATCAGGCCGTCGTTGTTGACGTCCTGGAACTCGGGATGCCAGGCGGTCGAAGGCAGGATCACGTCGCCGGTGAAGGGGCGATGGGCCGTGACCCCCCGCACAAAAGCGATATCGCGGTACATCGGTTGGGCGGCTCCATCGGCCAGGGTTTGAAGCTTGTTGTCGCCCTGACTGGTCAGGAACACCTCGGGAAGGCCGTCACCCGTGAGGTCATAGCTTGCGATCCCCATACCCCAGATCTGCATGTTCTGCCATCCCTCCTCATTTGTATAGAGGCGTGGAGGCTCGTCAACCGCGACCCGCCAGAGCTGTTCCTCGCCGTCCCGGTAATAGTGCCGGTCGTTGGTCATTCTCAGGTCGCCGCGGCCAGATCGATCCCAATCGCTGAACAAGATCGAAAGCGTGCACCAACCCGGTGCGAGTGGGATCGGATCGCCGTAGCCCCCGGTCCCATCTGGTCTGAACAGGACGTTGTCTGAACAGGTTTCGGTCCGCTGGCCTGTCTCCGTCAGAGCAACGTAGTTGCCGAAGGCCAGAGTTGGCCATGATGCCGATCCTTCCCATTTGGCGGTGAACGCAGTAGTCCAGGCGTTCCCGCCATCGACCGCCCAATCCTCGTTTGCCCGTTCGAATTGGCAATCGCC